>JAEWBI010000061.1 GCA_023391185.1 Bacillota bacterium
CATAAATATTAAATATGACATTCTAAGATTTGTCAATAGTAAAATATTATGATATATTAGACACACTGAAAAGACACGAAATTTCTAAAAATTTAAAAAATTAGGAATAATGTGTTTGATTGGTATATAATATGAATGTAGTTGTGGGAACTACAAATTGTCTAATTGCTTACATAAAGAAAAAATTTGACGTAATAACTTCGTGGTTGAAGCTATTATCGCAACGTAATGATGTTTACCTTCATTACGTTTTTTTCTGTAATAAATTTCAATATCATTTTCGACATGACATTTAGGAGCTAATCTAATAATATTTAAAATAGAAATAAAAAGTAGTTTTCTCATATATTTATTTCCCGATTTAGAAATAGGACCTTTAATGTTAATTGATTTGCCAGATTGTTTAATAGATGGATCTAAGCCGCAATAAGCAGTTAGTTCTTTAATATTGTTGAATCTATTAATGTCACCTAATTCAGCAATAATTAAAGAAGCGGTAAAGTCCCCAATTCCAAATATAGAATTAATTTTATTAAAATATCTAGATTGTTTACCGTAATCAATCAATTTTTCTTTTAGATTATGAATCTCATTTTCATAAGATTTAATTAATTTAGAAATACTAGATAAATTAGAAACGATTTCATCGTCTTTAGAAACCGAAGGAAAAGATAAAACAGCTTGTTCCTTTATTTTAATTGCTTTAGATTTCCAACATCTAAAATTATTATCTTTCAAAAATTTTTGTAAGGAATCAATTCTAGTATTAGAAATAATTTCGGAATGAGGATATTTACTAATAAATGAAAGAGCAATATTACTATAAATCAGATGATTCTTAAACAGTAATTCAAATTCTGGAAAACACAAATAGATAAGATTTTTATATCTGTTTTTAAGATTAGTAGATAGCTCAGATAAAGCAAAATACTGCCTAGATAAAGCATTCATGTTTAAATATAAATCATCGGGTTTAATATACTCCCTAAACTCAGTAGTAAAAAATAATTCAGCAAGAGATAAACAATCAAGCTTGTCCGTTTTCGTCTTACGAAGAGTCCTTTTATACATTTTAGAATATAGAGCATTAATAGTATAAACACTATAATCATGTTCTAAAAAATACCGTTCAACAGGTCTATGATAAATACCAGTAGATTCCATTATTACAGAAATATTATCTAAATTAAATTTAGAAAGCAATTGATTAAGATGATCAAAATCAATTTTAGAATGAATTATTTCGTAAGGTTCAATTAAAACTTCACCACAATTAGAAATTAAAGAAACCACACTTTTACCTTTAGCTACATCAACAGCCAGAACATTTTGCATAAAACATACATCCTTTCATGCGATTGGACTCTTTTGGCTCTCTATTTTCTCATCACGCTTGTTATATAGGACAATACCTTAGTAACTCCTCACATTCTTAAACTAGAAAAATAAAAAGAAAGAGTTAGGCCGTCATACGAATGGATCTAAAACCCCTGATATAATTTGCCTAAACTCAATCGCAAATTATTACTTATTAAAAATAAGTAACACATATTATATAGTAAAAGGGATAAGTTGTAACTTCTCTCGTTTACTAATCAGTATTATACGTGATATAATCGGATTGGTGATAACATGAAACATTTTCCAAACATTTTATCTTTCTTGAGAATTTTTTTATCGATTTCGTTAGCTTTTTTACATTACGGAACGGGTTCCTTCATTATTGTATACCTTTTTTGTGGACTAACTGATATTCTAGATGGTTATATAGCACGCAAATTTAATTTGGAAAGTATCTTTGGAGCTAAAATTGATTCTTTTGCTGATATATTTATGTTTATTATGATTACCTATATTGTAGTTATACAAAAATATGAATTACTACAGCCGTTTTTAATATTGATATTGCTAATAACTTTAATTAAATTAATCAATTTATTAATGCCTTTTTTTAAATGCAAAAAATTTGCCAGTATTCATACATGGGCAAACAAATTAACTGGAATGCTTATCTTTATAGTGCCACTTCTATTGCATAATTCATTGATAATTTTATCAATTTGTATTATCGCCTTTTTATCTGCTATTGAAGAACTCTTAATTCATATATTTATTCCAAACTCTGATTTGAATCGCAGAAGTATATTTTTTAAATAAAGGAATTGTTTTTTAGCATGATATGAAATTCTATTAATAATTAAAAATGAACTATATAAACTAGTTCATTTTATTTTTATATTGCTTCCTATCTCTATAAAACCTAGTCTTTTACACTCTTTTATAGCATGCTCTAGCATTATTGTTCCATACCCTTTGTTTCTCACCGGTGATCTTATAACATAAAATATTTGACTTCATTTTTCTTTCTAATAATCATTTTTTAAAGTTCTGATTCCAACTTCTCTGACTAGATAGTCGTTTATGTAAAATATATAGAAAATGAAACTAGATACTAGTACCTGTCAAGTACTCACTAAATAAAAATATTTAATTTTGATAGTTTGACCGATACTTAATAGGTGATAAGTATCCTAAATCTTTTTGAATGCGTTCATGGTTATACCAATGAACGTATTTTTTTATAGCTTCTTTTGCTTGTTTCTTAGTTATTTTACCTAAAGGATATAAACATTCTTGTTTCAGTTGAGAAAACCAATTTTCTATTGGACTGTTTTCCCAACAATGACCTTTATGGGACATGCTTCTTGTAAACTTCAAATCTTTTGCTAATTGGATATATTCATAAGCAAAATAAACAGCACCTTGATCAGAATTAATAATTTTGTCTTCTTTTGATATTACATCTTTAAAGCTAGCTTTTATTAAAGCAACATCATTGTTATTTGATGTAGCATATGATACAATTTCATTATTGAAGTAATCTTTAACAGCTGATAGATAAAGCGTTCCATCGCTACATTTTATATAGCTGACATCAGTTGATTGTTTTTGATTGAATTCATCTGATTTAAAGTTACATTTAATTAAGTACTGAGCCTTATTTTTAAGGTTCTTTTCTTTTGATTTATCAACGGATAAAGGTTTCTTTGTTCTAACAATTACGGATAATCCTAGGGCTTTTTTATATCGTCTAATTAATTTGTGATTTAATACAAAACCGTATTTCTCCTGAATTTGATATTTTAATCTTATTGTTCCATAAACTTGATTCATATTTTTATGCTCTTCTGATATTATTTTTGATATCGATTTATTATAGTTATTTATTATTGGTTTATTAATCGCCCATTTATAATAACTTCTTCTATTAACATTCAATACATTACATATCCTTGAAACAGGATATTCTTTTCGTAATTGATCAATAATTTGATAACGTTCTATTTGGGTTGCCGAGAACGGATTTCCATCAGAAGAGCATAGGATTTTTTTAGGATATCTATATCCTCAATTTCTTCTTTCTTTCGTCCTCTGTTATCCTTTTCTAATATACCCTTATCGAATTCGCTATTCCATCTGCTTACTGTACCACAACCTGTTATACCATACTTCTTACCTAAATAGGATATGGTCGCTCCTTCTTTAAATTCCTTTACAATTTGTTTCTTTTCTTCTATTGTTCGTTTTTTATGTTTTCCCA
>JAEWBI010000032.1 GCA_023391185.1 Bacillota bacterium
TCATTTTACTATAATCAGCACTAGCTATTACTAAGGATTTTAAGTTTTTTAAAAATATAAGTTCACTTATATTACTCATATTATTTATTTCTAAATATTCAATACTATCTAGTTGTGTTTTGCTAAAATAGCAAAATTGTGGAGACATAATAGAAATATTACGGGACTTCCCTATTTTAGTTAGAGTCTCGTCTAAAAGAAAAGACATTTCATAACTTAATTTCATATTTTTCCTCCTCTCACAATTGAGATTTGATAGCGCATATATTAGCACAAAGATTATAGTTAGTCAAATTAAAAAAAGTGTTAACTACCCACTTTTTGAAATTCCAACTTAAGTTTATCAGCAATTGTAACAATAAATTCAGAGTTTGTTGGTTTTGTTCTATCAACATCAACACTATGTCCAAATATATCTTCCATTACTTTTAAATCGCCTCTATTCCAGCTAACTTCAATGGCATGTCTTATAGCCCTTTCTACTCTAGATACAGTAGTTGTATATTTTCTTGCTAGTTCTGGGTATAGTTCTTTAGTAATTCCACCAATCATTTCTGGTTTATTATAAACAATGCCAATACCTTCTCTTATATATTGATAGCCCTTTATATGAGAAGGTATTCCAAGTTCATGAAGCAATTTTGTAATTGAAATTTGCAGATTACTATGATAAAAATCTATATTTTTACTCATTTTCTTATTACCTGCTGATTCAATAATTCTTTTCTCTAAATCGTCAAGTTCAAAAGGTTTTAAAATAAAATAATTAACCCCTAATTCTGAAACTTCTCTAATTACATTAGTAGCATTGTAACTAGTTGCTACTATAGTACTTTTAGAAAGACCTCTTTTCTTCATTTCATTTAATACATAAAGCCCATCTTTTTTCGGCATAATTAAATCTAATACTAATACATCAAAATTGTCTATTTCTTTAGAAATAAGTTCTATTCCGTCACATCCATCATATGCACAGTTAACTATTTCAATAACTTCACTTGTTTTAAAATACTCTTTAACCATATCTACTAAATTGACATTATCATCTACTAATACTACCTTAATTTTCTCCATGCATTTTTCTCCTTTTATTTTTTTACATTTCAATTATATACATTTTTTTCCATTTTTTCTAGAATGAATTTTATCTAGTTTTGTCGTTATTTGTCGAAAAAATAAAAAGAAAGTCACTAACCTATAATGACTTCCTTAATTTTTAATAATTTGTCAGTTTTTAAAGATGCACCACCGACTAAAACACCAGATATCTCTTTTACTTCATTTATTTCTTCAATATTTTTTTCATTAACACTACCACCATATAATACAGGAATATTTATATCTTCTTTAAATAAGTTGTTAATTATTCCTTTTATATAAATTGCTACTGTGGAAATATCTTTGTTATCAGGAACATTGCCCGTACCTATTGACCAAATTGGCTCATATGCTATAATTATATTTTTTAAATCTTTTTTATTGACATCTCTTAAAGCATTAATAAGTTGCCTTTTTAATACTCGATCTGTCTTAAGCATATCTCTTTCTTCTTTTGTTTCGCCAATACATAGTACTAAATTTAGGTTATTTTTAAGACCAAGTAATATTTTCTTATTTACTACTGTATCTGTCTCATTAAAATACTGTCTTCTTTCACTATGACCAATAAGAGCATAATCAATACCAAGACTACTTACCTGACTAGCACTAACTTCACCAGTATATGCTCCATCTTCTGTTTGAGCAATATTTTGCACGCCAACAGAATAACCATTTTTTAGAAAGTATGGTAAATATATGCTTGTTGGACATATTACAACTCTTTTAGTATCTATTAGTTCATTTATTTTTACTACATAATCACAAATTTCAACTAGATTTAAATTCATCTTTAAATTAGCGATTATTATCTTTTCCATGAAATACTCCTTTCAATGTTTTTCTAACTGTTTCAACAAAACCATTATAAATTGTTTTATTTTCTTTGTGAAGTGGACTACTATCTATAGCCTTTTGATAAACATCAAGGACTCTTTCAGCAAAATATTTTGATGAATATTGATCAGCATTAATTCGTGCTTGTTTACTAAATTGTTTTAACTTTACTGGATCATTTATAAATGATTCAACATATTCTTTGTACTCTTTTTTAGTATCAAATAAATAACCATTTAAACCATCGACAACAACATTTCTAAAGCTTTCATCATCTACAGCTACTACTGGAAGTGATGCAGCCATAGCTTCTATTACAGTTAATCCTTGTGTCTCTGAACGTGAAGCAGTTGCGAATAAGTCAGCAAGCTGATAATATTTTGTTACTTCAACCCAAGGTACTTTACCAGTAAATATAACACTATCTTCAATACCAAGTTTTCTTGCCATATCTTGATAATGTTCCATATCAGGACCATCGCCAACTATTATAAGTTTACTGTTATATTTTTTAGTTAATTCTCTTTGCGCTTCAATTAATACATCAATACTTTTTTCTTTGCCAAGTCTTCCAACAAAAAGGACAGCAAACTGATCTTTAGAAAGCCCAATCTTTCTTCTTAGTTCTTCAAGTTCCGCAGGTTTAAAGTTTTCTTTATAAAATCTTTCTACTTCAATACCAGTTGGAATAATATGAACATTGCGCGCATAATGATATTTCTTTTTAAATAAATCATAAGTCTTCTTTGTAGGAACTATAAGTTCAGTAGCTGTTTGATCACAGTAAAAATTTGTTAAATACTCAACTATTTTCTTGCTTGGTCCACTAAAATAACCCTTTGTTATATAATGAACATAATCTTCATACATCGTATGATAAGTATGAACAAGTGGAATATTAAATTGTTTAGAAATAATACGTGCAAAAGATCCAACACCAAATTCTGTCTGTGAATGAATTACATCAAGATTCCATTTTCTAATTTTACCAACAGCTTTAAGTGGATAAGCACCTGTCAAACGATAATCATATATCCCAATTGGCACACCGGGAATTCTAATTATATGATCTTCATTTTCATATTTATATTTCATGTTTTCATTATTTACAGTTACTATATACACTTGATGACCTTGCTTTTTTAGAGCTGTTTCAAGCATTGCAACACTTGTAGAAACGCCATTTATATATGGAGGATAAGTATCAGTAAATATACCAATTCTCATATCAACACCTACTTCTCATCTATTATATCAATTCCTGGAAGTACTTTTCCTTCTAATAGTTCAAGACTAGCTCCACCACCTGTTGAAATATGGCTAAACTTTTCTTTATATCCAAAGTTAATGGCTGCACTTGCTGTATCACCACCACCAATTATAGTAGTAGCGTCTATTTGACTTAGTACTTCACATAGTTCTTTTGTTCCATTGGCATAAGCTTCTTGTTCAAACATTCCTACTGGGCCATTCCATACAACAGTTTTGCTTGTAGTTAAGATTTCCTTAAACAATTTTATGCTTCCATGTCCAATATCTAAACCTATTTCATTTTCTTTTATATCATTTATAAAACATTCTCTTGACTTTGAACCTTCAGTAATACTAGTACTACAAACAACATCTGTAGGAAGAATTAATTTATCTTCATGCTCGTCTAACATTTTTTTACAAAAATCTAAATTTTCAGCATCTAATAAAGATGCACCTATAGGTAATCCACTAGCTTTTAAGAAAGTAAAAGCCATTCCACCACCTATTAATATATGATCTGCTACCTTAACTAAATTTTCTATAACACCAATTTTATCACTAACTTTAGAACCACCTAATATAACAGTAAATGGTCTTTCTGGATTAGTTATAGCTTTTTCTAAATTGTTAAGTTCTTTCTCAATTAAAAATCCTATTCCATTTGGTAAATTAGTAGCAATTCCAACATTAGAAGCATGCGCTCTATGGGCAGTACCAAATGCATCATTAATATAAATATCTCCTAAAGATGCCCAGTACTTACCTAGTTCCGGGTCATTACCACTTTCTTTGTTGCCATCAATATCTTCAAATCTAGTGTTTTCTACTAAAAGAACTTCCCCAGCTTTTAAATTATTAACCTCTTCTTCAAGAATATCTCCTCTTGTTTCATCAACAAAAATCACCTCTTTATCAAGAAGTTCACTTAGTCTTAAAGCAACAGGCTCTAAAGTATTAGTTTCTTTATCAGCTTCTGTTTTTACTCTTCCTAAATGAGACATAAGAATTACTTTAGCATTATTTGAAACAGCATAATTAATTGTTTCTAAACTTTCTCTTACTCTATTATCATCTGTAATAACATCACCTTTAATAGGCACATTAAAATCTACTCTTATAATTACTTTTTTTTCATTCAAATCAAAATCTCTGATTGTTTTCTTCATAGTTATATATCTCCTTATTGTTATTCTATAATCATTATACATTTTTTAAAGATATGGTGCAAGAAAAAAGCACTATTTGACATAGTACTTACCCAATAACTTCAAAAGAAAAGGTTTTATCATCGTTTATTGTTGCCTTTATATAATAATCTGTTAATTCCTTACCTGTAGGATTTTTTATATCTTCATCAAGATAATCAGCATCTACCATTTCAGTTGCTGAAATAACAGTAATATCTCCTGCTTTATTGAAATTAAAAAACTCATCCTTTTTATCTGCTATATATCTTTCAGCTGATTCAGTTAAACTTCTATTGAACTGTTTTATTTGTTTTAATTTATTACTTTTATTAATAGTTACTACAGTAAAAACTATAAGTGCACATATTGCGACTATTAAAACTGCAATAGCTATTTTTTCTATTAAAGTAAATTTTCTTTTATTTTTCATATTATCACCTACATTAATTATATCACTTACTAGATAAATTAAAAAGAGATATTTCTATCTCTTATGTATATATATTTACTATTGAAAGAATATTATATAGCTATAATATAATATAAATATTAAAATCATTAAAATACCTTCTTTTCTCGAAAGTGTTTTTTCACTTTTGGCAAATATATATAGAAGTAAAGAAGATAAAAGAACTACTGCAATATCAATCAAATCAAAATCTACAATTGTAAATCCATTAAAAATAACTATTGGTAAGCCCATTACTATACATATATTAAATATATTAGTACCAATTATATTTCCAATTGCCATTTCATGTTCTTTTTTCTTAGCAGAAGCAACTGTCAAAAATATTTCTGGTAATGATGTACCTATTACAATTACAACCATAGTGATTACTTTTTCACTAACACCTAAATTATTAGATATATTTACTGCACTATCTACTAATAAGTCGGCACTAAATATAATAATCAAGATACTAATAAGTAAGAATACAATAGACTTAAACATACCATAGTTGTTCTTTTCGTGGCCTAAACTCACTTCATTTTTCTTCACTGATTGTACAATGTAAATTACAAAAATGACAAATGCTAACAATAATAATAGCCCATCTAAAGTATTCAAAGTATTATCTTTATAACTATTTAACATTCCATTTGCTATAACTATTGTAAAAACAATGGTAACTAAAACCAGTAATGGTAATTCTTTTTTTATTGTTGCCTTTTTTATTTTAATTGGATAACTAATGGCTGTAAGGCCAATTGCCAATAGTACATTTACAATACTGCTTCCTATTATATTTGATAAAGCTATGCTACCATTATCAGTCATAATACTTTTAAATGAGATAGCTAACTCTGGCGCAGAAGTTCCAAAAGCAACAATAGTTAAAGCGATTAGAACTTTAGAAACTTTAAATTTTATAGCAATAGCTTTTGCTGCATCTATTAAAACATCTGATGCTTTAATAATTAGCACAAAGCCTAAAATTAATAATATATAATTCATAATCTACCTCAGTTATTTGTTTTTTAAACTGCTTTCTAGTCTACATGTATCTAGTATACCTAGAAACCATAAAAATATAAGTTTAATATTAGCAATTTCCAGCACTATTTTTGTTACATATTATTAACAAATTAAGTGAAATTATGCTATCTTTGTAATTTTTGCATAACCATTACTAGCATTACCTGTCATAGTACTAGATCCATCAAAAGTAGGCATAGAAGTATTTCCGTCTATCATTTGAGAATCAGTAAATATAAGACCAGAATAATGGTTTGGTTGCCCTGTTGATACACCACTAGAATTTACTGCATTACAACCAGCGAAACCAGATATAAATGATGAACCACCTGAACCGCTAGAATTTGGTTTAGTAAAATTAATACCTTGTTTTCCACCATAATAGCCGCCGCCACCGCCACCAGTACCATTGTTATTAGGGACACTTCCATAGATACCATTTCCACCTAAACCAAAAGCATTTCCTGAAGTTTGTGTACCGACAGTAAATGTTACAGCTCCTGTTGGCTTAACTCCACTTAACGTTCCGCCAGCTCCTCCTCCACCTGCATAGTATTGGTCGCCTGAGCCATTTCCAGACCATCCGCCACCGCCACCGCCAGATGCAACTATAATTCTAGACACTAGGGATGTCGAATCTTCATAATTTCCACCAACTAATCGAATATCTGTAGCTCCACCTCCTGGGAATCCATGTTCACCAGTATTAACAGTTTCACTTGTATCTTTTGCGCCTGCTCCTCCACCATTCCATCTAGATGTATATAGTGTTGAATCATTAATATTAGAAGTTGTGAAAGTTTCACCACTTTGACCTACATATACATAAATATTTATCGCAGATGATAATGTGATATTTCCAGAAACATAGGCTCCCTTTCCGCCTAGAGAAACACCTTTAGTAGCATCAGTTGTACCACCACCAGAGGCTCCCCATAACTCTATTTTATATGTTCCCGGATATAAATATTGTTGCTGAACATTACCTGTATAATTAAATAAGTATTTAGTTCCTACCGGATCACCAACTGTAACATTAACAGTTCTTATTAAAACAGTTGCACCATATGTATAATTTACAGTATAAGGTGATTTTGTATTTATAGATGTATCAATAGATGTTACAACATTCCCATCTTTATCTTCTATAATCTGTGTTACAGATGAATTTTCTAATTGACCATTATCATCAATAGCTAAAAAGCCTGGTTCATTATATACGTCTCCACCTTCTAATTCAATAGTATCATTACCTAATAAATATAAAAAGTCACTTGATACTGATACAGAGCAATCATCTTCTGTTCCATCAAGACCACTTTCTTCATCAACATAATAAGTATAACCTTGTTTTACTGCTGATATAGAAAGCAACATATCGTTTGAAAAACATAAATTTGTATTAGGATTTTTTATATCTTCATCAATAAATCCCATTGCTTTTAATGTGCCTAAATTAAGTAATAAAGCATCTTCTCCATCTTCTGGAAGAAAATCAGCATAAGTATCACCCCAAGTTTTTAAACTGTTTTTAATTGTAGTGATTTGAGATTGATACATTTTTTGTCTATTTTTAGTTATTATATTATCAACAGTTGGAACAGCTATTAAAGCTAAAACTGCTAAAATTGTAATTACACCTAATATTTCAACTAATGTAAAACCATTTTTATTTTTCATATAGTCACCTACTCTACAATAATTATATATTATAATTAAAAATAAGTAAATAAAAGAAAGATACTATCTTTCTTTATAACTATCACACATTGTAAATTCTTTTAATCCATCATCGTTATTACAATTACTTACCTTTATAGATGATCGTATGCAAAATTTTGACTTGCGATCACAGTATTTACAACTTTCAACATCACACTTAATTGACTTATTATCTTTCATTTTATCACCCAATATTAGTATTAACAAAAAATAGGACGTATAGTCCTATTTATTTATTAAATTTCCTAAATATTTAACAGTTCTAACCATTTGACTTGTATAACTATTTTCATTATCATACCAAGCCACAACTTGTACATGATAAGTCTCATCATCAATCTTACTTACCATTGTTTGTGTTGCATCAAAAAGTGAACCTTCAGTAATTCCTATAATATCAGATGATACTAATTCTTCTTCAGTATATCCAAATGATGCGTTTGAAGCATCTTTCATTGTTTTATTAACTATTTCTTTTGTTAAGTCATTTGCTTTAACAACTGCTACTAATATAGTAGTTGAACCAGTAATAACTGGTACTCTTTGAGCAGAACCGATAAGTTTTCCTTTCAACTCTGGAATAACAAGTCCAATAGCTTTAGCTGCACCAGTTGAATTTGGAACTATATTTGCAGCGGCAGCTCTTGCTCTTCTCAAATCACCTTTACGATGTGGTCCATCAAGAACCATTTGGTCACCTGTGTAAGCATGTACAGTTGTCATAATACCACTTACAATAGGAAAATTATTATTTAAAACATTAGCCATTGGAGCTAAACAGTTAGTAGTACAAGATGCTGCACTAATAACATGATCACTTTCTGAAATAATACCTTCATTTACACCATAAACTACGGTAGGTAAATCATCTCCTGCTGGTGCAGAAATAATAACATATTTTGCTCCAGCATTTATATGAGCCATAGATTTATCTTTAGAAGTAAAGAAACCAGTACACTCAAGTACAACATCTACTCCTAATTCTTTCCATGGTAAATTATTTGGATCAGATTCTTTATATATTTTAATCTCTTCATCATCAACTATTATAGAATCTTCTTTTGCCTCAATAATATGTCCTTCATATCTTTTTTGAGCTGAATCATACTTTAATAAATGTGCAAGCATATCAGGACTAGTTAAGTCATTAATGGCAACTATATCATATCCTTCTGCTTTAAACATTTGTCTAAAAGCTAGTCTTCCTATTCTACCAAAACCGTTAATTGCAACTTTAATCATATCTAAATTACCCTCTTTCTTTATACAATGTATTAATTTATTTAAGAACTAAATTATTAAATAATTCTATTCTTCTTTAAATCCACTGCCACCTATAAACTCTCTAAGTATTGAATCTTTAGGAATATCATCACTTGGTATTGCTAAGAAGTTTCTTAAGAAGTTTATTAATCTTATGGCTTCTGGATAAGCAGGATCATCTTCCGATACAGAGAACAGTAAAGGTTCAGCATACGTCTTAAGAATACCTAATTCATATACTAAAGCAGTATTAATTATGGCATCTGCATCATCTTGGAAAGGAAAAATAAACTTTTCTTCTCCAGTTCTAATATTATTCCACATATTAAGTGTATCTGCTGCTAAATGACCTCTAAACTTATTATCTCTAACTATTCTTCTAAGTTTTCTAGTATCACTTGTATGTATACGATTATGATTGTCTATATTTAATTGTGTTAAAGGACTAAGATATATTTTAAATTTACTTTTTCTTTCAACAGCAACTGTAAGTTCATCATTTAAAGCATGAAGTCCTTCTATAACTATTATGTCATTTTCTCCTAGTTGTAACCATTTATTCTTAAATTCTTTTTTTCCAAGAACAAAATTATATTGTGGAAGCAAAACTTTTTCTCCATCTAATAATTTTGATAATTGTTTATTAAATAAATCTAAGTCTAGTGATCTTAATGATTCAAAATCATAATCACCATTTTCAAGTTTAGGTGTTTGATTTCTATCTAAAAAATAGTCATCAACTGAAATACTATGTGGTTTTAAACCATAAGTTTGTAAATACACAGCAAGTTTTTTAGAAGTTGTTGTCTTACCACTTGATGATGGTCCAGCCATTAACACTAATTTTATTCGCTTACGATTAGAATTTATGGCATAGCATACATTTGCTAATTGATTTTCAAAATTTGCTTCAGCTAAACGAATAATTTCATCATATTTACCACGAGATACTATCTCGTTTAAATCAGCAGCACAATCAATATTGATTGTTTCTCCCCATTTTGTATAATCTAAGAATTTATCAAACACCATCTTATGATGAATATAATCAAGTGTACATTCTGGATTAAATATAGTTGGATACGCTAATGAAAAACCATTACCTTTAATATAAGTTAATTTAAAATCATTTATTGCCCTTGTACTACTAGCCATTTCTGTAAAAAAGTAATCATAAACATCATCTAAACGATATAAATTTACAAAAGAATTGCTTATGTATCTTAAAACATTAACTTTATCTAACATTTTTTCTTTTTTAAAAAATTTAATTGCATCTAATCTTGCTACTGATAATCTAGTAAAGTTCAAATCTTCTTCAACAAGTTTACGCATTTCTGCATCTATTTCAGCAAGTATTTCTTTATCAAGTTTTTTACCATGCAATTCACAGTAAACTCCTTTATCAATAGAATGTTCAATATTAACATCAACACTTGAACCATATAATCTATGTATTGCCACAACTAACATAAAGTTAGCACTTGATGTATAAACAGTGTTACCTTCTGAACTAGATCTATCAAAAAAATCAATATCACATTTTTTATCAATTGCTCTATTTAAATTTACTACTTCATTATCTATTTTAGCTGCTAATATAGGATAGTTGTAATATTTTTGAAATGAATGACTTATTTCAGCAAGTGTTGTATCCGCTGGAAATTCTTTTGTGATTTTACCTCTAAATGTTACTTTTACAAGTTTTTCCATGTTATCCCTCTTATTCTCTATTATTAATGATATCAAAAAATATTTGTTTTGTACACGATTTAGTGAATAATTTTACAGTTTGTAACTATTATATTAAGGAGAGGTGATTTTATGCTTATACCAACTGTTATAGAGAAAAATAATAACGAGCAACAAGCATATGACTTATATTCTAGACTTTTAAAAGATAGAATAATAATATTAAGTGGTGAAATTGATGATGTAAAAGCTAATGTAATAGTGGCAGAATTACTATACCTAGATTCATTAAGTAACGATGATATTAGTATATATATGAATTCACCTGGTGGGTCAGTAACTGCTGGCATGGCCATATATGACACTATGAATTTTATCAAAAGTGATGTAAAAACTATTTGTGTTGGAATGTGTGCTTCAATGGCAGCTTTATTATTATCTAGTGGAACAAAGAAGAAAAGATTTTGCTTACCGAATGGTGAAGTAATGATACATCAACCACTTGGAGGCGCTGAAGGACAAGCAACAGAAATTAAAATTGCTGCTGAACACATTCTCAAAATAAAAGATAAGATAAATGTAATGCTCGCTGATAATACAGGTAAAGACATAAAGATAATAGAAAATGATACAGAAAGAGACTATTTTCTAAGTGCTAAAGAAGCCTTAGAATATGGACTTATTGATGAAATATTATAAAAAAGAATCTTACGATTCTTTTTTTATTTCTATTATATAATTTTCATTCAGTTCCATATCAATATTAACTATTATTTTTTTACTTTCAGTAGACTTTATTAGACCTCCAACATATCCTTTTGTGTCAACAATTAAATTTTCCTTTATATCTTTAATAACTATAGAAATTAAATTAATAGTAATATCATTATTTGTTTTATTAGTAACAGTAGCTTCTAATACTGTATTATTATCATTCACCAAAAGTGATATATTGTTAAAATCCAATTCTTCTTTTAACTGCTCTTCTATCAATAATTTATTTATATTTCCTGTTAGATCAGGAACAACATCAGGTTTCTCATTCTTATTGCCACACCCAGTTAATAATAGGATCATTAATACTATCATAATTTTTTTCACTTTATCACCTAATCACATTTCACAAATGCATCATATTCATATTTTTCTATATCAACTATTCTAAATGTTGCATATGTCTCTTTATCATTACATTTTTCTTTATTTTCATTAACAAACATAGATGTATCTTTGCCTATTGCAGTCATTTCAGCTAAATCTAATCTATATACATTATCTGTTGGCTCTTTATTAGGAAAAGAGTCAGATTCATACACACTTTTAGCGTACTCAATTAATATATCTTTAAGTTTTTGTTCATCATATTCAGATTTATTTTCTTTTTTTTCACCGCATCCGGTTACTAATAATAGAATAACAAATATACCTAATATCTTCTTCATTTTATGCTCCCTTCATATATCTAATTGTTACAACATAAGAATAATAATAATTTCCGTAACAAACATCTCTCCAACCACAAGATGTTTCTGGAACACAACAACACTGTGTTTGCCATCCACATGGACATCCACAACAAGTTCCTGTATATGATTCAGAACAACTCCAGCATGATGTATGACAAACAGTTGCATTTTCACATACATACTGATTTGAACATGATGTTTGATAAGTTCCTGTTCCGCCTGATACATTAGTAGTAATAGTACTACCATTCATACTATATGATACGCTTCCGTTGTTTACAGTTACGCTGACAATTCTAATAAAGCCAGTTAAGGTTTTAGAACTTGATCTACTTTGAGTAGTAGAAGAATCAAAAGTTATCGTATCAGTCACTTCAACTTCTGCAACTTCCCATACTGCATATAGCGTAATTGGTGCATCGTTTGTATATGGTGCTCCACTTGCATAAGAACTAGTTCCTGAACTTGAAGTAGACCAACCTTTAAAGTTATAACCACTTCTTGTTGGAACAACTGATGTTATAGTTTTAGATGTTCCATATTTTTTTGTTTCATTACTAATATTACCAGTTCCACCATTTAAATTGTATGTTATTTGATAGTATGTATCAAATGCATTAGATCTACTTGTAGTAATATTTCCAGCATTATCAGTTACCTTTATCCATAAATATTTTGAAGGTCCACTAAGTGTAGTTACTATATCTACTCCTTCACTAAAATCAGTATAACTACTTGTAGGCTCTACTGTACTACTTTCACTCCATGCATATTTTCTACTAGCAACTAAACTTCCTGCATCACTTGTAGTTACTTTTGTACTTGCATTCACACTTGATCCACTTATTACAGTAAAGTTTCCACCATTGGTAACAAAATTACTAGTTGGTTTTACTTTGTCTATTCTTACTGTATATGGACTACTTGTTCCTGAATTATCGACTCCTGTTATTACTTTTACAGTGTATGAATTATTTAATTGCACTGCATCATCTACAGTATAAGTGTTGTTTGTAGAAGTTTGTACTTTAGTTGAACCATTATACCATTCATATGTATATCCACTAGGACTACTTGAAGGCGTTACATTTGCCGTTAACTCAACACTTGTATTTACCCACTGTCCACTAGCAGCAGAACCAGTTATTGAAACAACTGGAAGAACATTATCTATTTTTGTAATAGATTGCGTACTACCAAGTATATAATTAGTACCATCACTTATTCTAGCTATAATAAAACCATTTTCATTAAATACTATTGGATCAGTATAAGGCATGAATGTTATGCCATCTATGCTATACTCATTAGTATAATTTCCTTGGAATGTTATGGTTACTGTTTTCGTTTTAGAATATCCCTCTGGCTCTATTAAATAAGTTGGAGCATTTATCACATCAGTTTTAACTGTTTTTTCTAAAGAACTAGTTAAATTATTACCGTTTGTTATTATCAATCTAACTACATAAATTGTGTTACTTGTTAGTTCATTAAATGATAGTTGCCCTACTTGTCCTAAAGATTTAGTAGTAAGTATACTGCCATCTTTATAAACTTCTATTTTATATTCATTAATATCACTTTCATCATCATAGGCAGTTCCTTCATCTAATGTAACAGTAATAGTATTAGATGTCGTTTGAACATTAAATTTTGCTTCATCCACAAATGGATTACTTATATCTAATGAAGCACAATCATCTGCTACCTTTAATTCTTCCCTTGTTCCATATGCGCAGTATTTACCTGCTTTTACAAACTGCGCAATTACATTATTATTTTCATCCACAATAAAATTTCCACTAGTGAAAGTGTTATTTTTTATTTCTAAATCTTTAACAACTACCTCTTTAACACCACCTTCAGATAGTTCAAGAACATAATCTGCAGCTTTAAAAGCGCCATATACACTATCTTTAAAAGCATTCTTTTTTGCTGTTTCCGTAATTCTATTTATGATTGGTATAGCAATAAGACCAATTATTCCAATTACTAGTATTACAGCCAAAAGTTCAATTAAAGTAAAAGCAGCAGATTTTTTCTTTATTTTAACTTTTTTATACATATATTCATCTACTTTCTTATTTAATAAACTATAAAAAATAAATATCCCTATAATTTATTATGAATATATATATAATTAATATACTTCTAATATACTTTTTAAAAAAATGCATATAATATTTATTCCAATTTAAACATTTAAAAAAGAGAAATCTTATCGTTTCTCTTTTAATTATTTATTAAAATTTTATATATTTCTCTAACAGTTAATACTTTACCTTGACTTATCACCTCACCATTTATTACCAATCCTGGTACATTTTTTATACCATATTTTTGTTTACTTGATGTATCATTTAACTCTTCTACATCATATTTAGTATCTGTTTCATCAATAGCTCTTTTAAGCATTTTTGTTAGTTTAATTCCATTGCTGCAATTTGAACCAATTATTTTTATATTGATTTCCATCACCTCTTTTCTAAACCAATTATATCCTAACAATATGAAAGAAATATGTCGAAAAAATGTGAAAGTATGAAAAAAACAAACCTAAGTTTGTTTTTATTATTTACTCATATGACTTTTTCCAAGTTCTACTAATCTCTTAGTCATTTCTCCACCTACAGAACCATTTTGTCTAGCAGATGTGTCTGGACCTAAGTTAACATTTAGTTCTCTAGCTATCTCATATTTCATGTTATCTAGCACTTGTTTAGAACCACTTGTTACTAATTTGTTATTCATACAACTCACCACCTTATTAATATTGTTTCCATATGCGACAAAATAATACATTTTTTTTACCTAAATTTATAATAAAAAAAGACAGTGATAATAACTGTCCATTTTCATTATTTTGATTGGTAGTTAGCAGATCCTCCTAAATTTTGTTCACCCATTTGAACAAGTCTTTTAGTGATTTCTCCACCTACTGAACCATTAGATCTACTAGATGCATCAGGACCCATTGTAACTCCTAATTCACTAGCTATTTCATATTTCATTTTATCAATTGCTTGTTTAGCACCTGGTACAACGAAACTATTTTTCTTTGAGTTATTACTGTTATTCATTGTTTCACCTCCTGTACATTAATATCTTGTGTACATTTGGTTTTTTAATACATTTTTTTTACAATTTTTTTATAATAAGTCACTATATGCATTTGGATTTAAATCAGATATGACTTCAATACCTTCTATTGTTTCATCAATTAAAGTATTATAATCAAAGGATTTTTCATATAATATGCATTTATCTAACCTCGGATTAATAACTGGATGTCTTGGTAAAAATATAGTGCAGCAATCTTCATAAGGTAAAATACTCGTTTCGTAAGTCCCTATTTTTTTTGCAATATCTATTATCTCTAACTTATCAAGACACGCTACTGGTCTAATAATTGGCATATTAGTTACATTATTAATAACTGACATACTTGTTATAGTTTGACTTGCTACTTGTCCAACACTTTCACCATTAATTATTATTTCACACTTAATTTTTTTAGCGTACTTCTCAGCTATACGATACATCATTCTACGCATAATGGTTATATTATACTCAGAAGGACAATTTTGATATATAGCTTCTTGTATTTTAGTAAATGGTACAACATGTAATTTAACATTACCTGAGTATTCATTTATTATATTAGAAAGTTTAATAACTTTGTTTTTTGCTTCTGGACCTGTGTGTGGAGGCGATTGAAAGTAAAGACATTCAACATTAACTCCACGTTTTAAAGTAAGGTATCCTGCTACTGGTGAATCTATACCACCACTTAACATAAGAAGACCTTTTCCTTGAACACCTACTGGATATCCACCGGCACCTTTTATTTGATTAGTATAAATAAAAGTTCCTTCTTGTCTTATTTCAATATGTACCCTAAGTTCAGGATTATGAACATCAACTTTACAATCAAAATTTCTTAAAACTAATCCGCCAATTAAATTATCAAAATCCATTGAAGATATCTCAAATCTCTTATCGGCTCTTTTTGTTTCAACTTTAAAAGTTTTAAAATTTTCATTTTTTAAAACTTCCAAAACTTTCTCTTTTATATTATCTATATTATTATCTACCTTATGACAGATAACTATACCATGAATTCCAAAAATTTTACTTAATTTTTGAACTACTTCATCAATATATTTATTATCACATTCTATATACATACGAACTCTATCATATCTAATAATTATTTCATAACTTTTAAGTAAACTCTTAATGTTTTTTACTAAACATTTAATAAAAACATTCCTATTTTCTTTTTTTGTTGTTAATTCTCCGTATTTAATTAATATTAACCTTTCCATATACTTCCTCCAAACTTGTGATATTATATCATAGAAAAAACATAATATCTATAATATTATGTCTATCTTTGCCCATACTTATGATATGGACATGTAACTTTATTTCTTATAAAACTATTAAAACTACTATCTATGTTGTTTTTAGCAACTGCAAAATAATTTTGCTCCGATAAAAATATATAATAGTTATCATTAGTTTCTAAAACTTTATAAATTTGATTATAATATACTTTAGCACTTCCCTGTTTTGTTTTAACATTAAAGTATTCTTCATAAAAATTCATTTTCATTAATGCATCTTTATTTATTTTATAATCATTAAATAATTTTTTTGCTTTATATTTTGGAACCCAAATAAATGAAATAATATATGTGATAATAATATAAAAGAAAAGGCACAATAGTATAAAATCTTTAATATATATATAAAAGAAAATATCTAATATTAAAAGAATAACAAGAATGAATGTTACTAATTTATTAACAAAATTATGCTTAATAAGTATATCATTTAATTTCATATGTTCGGTATACGTATACTCAAATTCTGTCTTATATAATAATCCTATACTATCATGATCATCAAATCTATCGTGCAAAAAATTAAATAATTTATCATGTTCTTCCGTGATTGGCACATATTCCGGATCTCTATTTTTAAATATCTGTTCTAAATATTCATAATAAACATACTTAATATCTGTTAACTCTGAGAACTGTAATTTAGTATTTTCAACATCTAAGTCTGCTTGAACCAAATAAACATCATCAAGAGTATTTATTTTTAGATCTCCCATTGTATCATTTCTTCTTATTGAAAATAAAAATTCTAATTCTCTTTCAGTTATCTTAATTCCTAGTTCTTCTTTAAGTTCACGTAGTGCAGTTTCAATAGAATTATCACCACTTGATATATGTCCTGCAGTAGAAATAGCCCATAAACCAGGATACGTATCTTTTTTTGGGCTTCTTTTTTGAACTAATATTTCTTTATTAGAATTTATAACCCAAATATGGACAGTACGATGAAGATCTCCATCAATATATATCTGTTTTCTATCTTTTGTACCTATTACTTCACCATTTTCATTTATTACATCAATTATTTCCATAAGTTCTCCTTTAATTAAAAATGAAAAGATTAGTTCTTTTCATTTCCATAATAACCAATTAGTTTATCATATATTCCTGGTTCAACTCTATTTAAAGAATTAATTGATAATTCTAATGATTTTTGATATTCTCCTCTAAAGAACATCATCTCTGAGTAAGCCATATTACGATCTAGTTCATCAAAATTAGAACGATATCTATTTCCATAAACAATAGCCATTTCCGAAAATTTAGCTACTTTAATCATTTCTTTTGTTCTACTAAATAATTTTAATACTAAATCTCTAGCAGTATCTACTCTAGTATTTAATATACTTATAGATATTGGTTTTTTATCAAGTTCTAATATTATTTCTTTAATAGCACTTTGAGCTTCAGAAAGTTCAATATAATAAGATTCAGGTACAACCGGAAGTTTATATTCACGCATTTTTGACTTAGCATTCTTAAGAATAACTTTTACTTCTTCAAGTTGTTGACGAGCTCTTACCTCATCTTCCTTCATATTACCTATTGTATCAAGTGTAGAATCTAAACTTTCTTCAATTGCACTTAATCTGACAACCAGTACATCTAGTTCTTTACATAATTTAGAATATGCGAAAGTACTGTTTCCTGTATGATCTACTAACACTTTATAATCAGTATTTAATTTTTTTAGTTCTTCTCTTATTTTATTTAATAAAACAATATCATCATCATTTAAGTCATAAACACTTTTAATATCATTAAGTTGTTTAAAAATATCAGCAACTAACTTATTAATACCTGTTAGTTTACGATCAAAAGATGATAAAGTTTCCTCATATGTTTTACGATTAACTTTTTCTTTTTCAAAATCAGTAAATAACCCCTCAAAGTATTCATTTAATACTTTTAATTCTAAAATACTATCTTCCATATTAAGAATTTTAGCTCTAGATAAGATGTCACTTAGTTTTTTGTTTGCTTCTTCAATATTATATTCAACATTTAAATAATCAAGTGGAAAACCTGCTTTATTCATAGCATCATAATATCTTTTAAGTTCTTCTATTTTCTTAGGAATAACCCCCATTGCCATTAAAACAATCGCAGGCATTTCTTCAATAACAACATTCATATGTTCAAGCATTTCTTCAATTGAAGTAGTTATTTGAGTTAATTCTTGAATTTGACTGTTTTCCATAACTCTTTCAAAATCTTCAAATCTCTTGCCTATATTTTCAAATTGAAGTGATATGGAATCTGCAATAATACCATAATCACCTTTTGTATCATTAAACTTTTGAAAAAGTTCTCTATATCTTGTTTTAAGTTTTGTAATTACTGCTCTATTACGCTCTTCGCTAGAAGTAACGTCTTTAATTTCATCAAGCAAGAATTCAGCATTTGTTCTTACTTTATAAATTTCCATTTCTAATTTCGCTATTTTATATAAAGTTGATTTATAATCCATTTGAGATAATGTATAATCAGCCTCTAATAACATGTCAGTTATTTTAGGAATTTGAGTTTCATTGATATCTTCTAATCTACCTTTCCACTCATTATACATAATATTTAATTTTTCATTTCCTGTATAACTTTCTATTTTAGATAACTCTGGGATAATTGGTGTCCCTGAGATTCTATTTTTTTCTATATCCAAAAACTCTAATTTCTTTTTAAACCCTTTATTCTTACTAGCTCGAATAGCATATAGAACTACAACAATTAACAACATAGTAATTACCGTAAGAGTAACACCATATAATGTAATTTCTTCCATATATTCACCTCGCTATTATAATAATACCATAATTTTTGTCATTTTTGTATAGTTTTTGTCAAATTTTATTCAATAAAATACTTTACATATTGACAATATAAACCTATAATAAAGAATATTATTATTTAGGAGTTGAAGTATGGAAGAAAAAAGTATTAGACAGACTATAAAAGACTTTATGGAGACTAAGCCAGAAACAATAAACATTATTGGATATGGCTCCGCTGTCAAAACTCAAACAGGTTATAATAATAGTACGCAAAAACAAATTGACATTATTGCCACAGTTGAAGATTCTTTGCGATGGCATAAGCAAAATAAGAATAATAATCCTGGAGAATATAGTAAGTTTGCTATACAACTTCTTAAACCAATTTTACATTTAGGAACAGATATAAGTTATGTTAGTGATATCCCCTATAATAATCAATTTTTTAAGATTGGAGTTATAGATAAATTTGATTTTTTATATGATTTAGAAAACTGGTCTAATTTTTATATGGCTGGTCGTACTCAAAAGCCAATTATGTTAGTAAAAAGCGACGAAAAAGTAAATGAGGCTATTAAAAAAAATAGAATCAATGCCCTTAAAACTTCTCTTATTCTAAATACTGATAGGGTTTTTAATGAAAAACAATTATTTCAAACTCTATGCTCATTGTCTTACATAGGCGATATTAGAATGACCCTTGGGTTTGAAAATCCTAATAAAGTAAGTAATATTGTAAATGGTGAATTTGATGAATTAAAAAATATTTATTCAGATTTAAATAATGATTTTTATTGTATTAAAAACAGTATGGTAATACCAAATATTGAAAAAATAATGCACGATGTTATTGATATGCCTAGTAGTTTAGTAAACTATCTAATACAAAATAAGATTGATATTGAATCTTTAGGTAAAGAAGACTTACTTAGACTAAGAGAATATATAACTAGATATATTAAGAAAACTAATCTTAAATCAAGTATCAGTCAACCTTTAAAAAGTGCTTCGATAAATAACACTAGTAACAGTATAAAATATTTAAAAGAAAAAAGAAAAAAGTATACTTCAAACAAGTAAAAGTATTATAAATGCTTGACTTTTAAGGACAAAATATATATAATCAATATTGCGTATGAATTAGCAGCGCTAAATAGAAAATTGTAACGTGTCTATTACCTTTAGGGTTTATTGCGTAACTTTTGCTGCAAAGCGAAAATATTAGAATAAGACACCCTATGATTTGGCTATTTAGTCTTCTGAATTTATATGAATATTTAGAGGAGGAGAAAATTATGGCAAGATATACTGGAGCAACATTTCGTAGAGCTAGACGTTTAGGTTTCTCAATTAGTGAAACTGGTAAAGAATTAGCTAAAAAACCATTCGCACCAGGACAACACGGACAAAAACGTGGAAAAAAACAATCTAACTATGGTGTTCAATTAGCTGAAAAACAAAAAGTTAGATTTATGTATGGTATGAATGAAAAACAATTCAAGAAAACTTTCAGTGATGCATCAAAAATGAAAGGTGTTCACGGTGAAGATTTCTTAGGTTTACTAGAAAGTCGTTTAGACAATTTAGTATACAGAATTGGTTTTGCATCTACAAGAAATGGAGCAAGACAATTAGTTAACCATGGACATATTACTGTTAATGGTAAAAAAGTTGATATCGCATCTTACAGATGTACTCCTGGTGATGTAATTGCTATTAAACCTGGTAAAGATTTAGCAGTAGTTAAAGCATCATTAGAAGCATTACATAATAGAGTTGAATTTGTTACATTCGATGAAGCAAAATTAGCTGGTACTTATGTAAGAGTTCCATCTCGTAGTGAATTAAATGCTGATATTAATGAAGCATTAATCGTTGAATTCTACAATAGATAATAAAAAGAGAGTTTCCTCTCTTTTTTATTAAAATAAAACAGTTAGAGATAATCTAACTGTTTTTTATTATATTTATATAATTATTTACTCTGCTTGCCCATAACGTATCTTCTGCATATGAAGCATTCATAGCTTCAGCAGTTGTTAACCCTCTGGAAACGTAATTATTATATAAATTATAGACGTATGCTTGTATACCTTCATCAAGATTGGTAAAAGCTGCATATGAGCCACCCCAACATGAATTGTATCCACCCTTCATACCACCTACATTATAACATTGATTAACCATCGCACTACAAGTGCCCCAATAACATCCAGTTTCTTGAAGTACAATAGCAACAGATAAATAAGGATCTACACCTAATTGAACTGCATAATTGGCAAAAGAACCGCCTGTACCAGTTAAGGTTGATTTCAATACCCTATTTAATTTATTTGTTAATTCTTCTAGTGTTAAACCATCATAAACAATAACTGGTTTAACTACTTCCTCTTCTTCTTTCACTATTACTTTAGCTTTAATTTCTAAGTCTTCGGTAGGACTTTTAACTAACGCTTTAGCAGTAATTTCAGCTACTTCCTTGTTAGATTCAATATCGTTTGAATCAGCTAGAATTTTATCTTCAATTACTATATCTGATTCGTTTAATAACTCTACTACATTATTACCAATAACAAGTACTAAAGCAAATAATAACATTGCAATAAACTTGGTAATAATCTTCGTATTATCTATCAAAATTACACCTCTTCTTTTTAAGCAAGCATTATAATTTTATCATATTTTGGAAGGTAGCGCAAATCGACGCAAAAAAAGAAAGTTACTTTTTCTTAGTAACTTTCTTCTTTATTTTTTTCCTTTTTACCGGATTCAAAATATAATTTATAAGTAGATATGAATACAGTGGTGAGTATACAATTAGATATAATAATACTCTTATTTGAAAATAAATTAAAGTTTCATTATCAAATATATTCTCATAAATTTTATAATTAAATAAAACTAAGAAAATACTTAATGATGCAAATATAAATAAATATATATCTAATTTTTTAGATTTAATAACTTCCTTTAATTTATTAATAAAAGCTAAATTAAATACTATAATAAGAATTAAATGGATAAGTAAAAGGATATATATACCTAAACTAGAACCATTTCTTAAACAATCAAAATATGATGAAATATTGCACATATAGCTATTACTGATATGATAATAATAATATAAAAGTATCATTATAATAGCTAAAAATATTGATGTTCCTATTAAAATTTTATCGGTATCACCTTTAGGCTCTAATTTTTCATTTTTAAATAATAAGTTAGTTGGATAAACAAATAATATCATAACACCAATGAATAATATTATAAGAAGACCAAATACCTTACCAAATACAATTAAAGATTCTAACATATATACCCTTCCTATTCTAATATAATACTATCATAAAAGAATAAGTTTTACAAGAAAAAAAGATAGAGTTACCTATCTTAATTATTTCTATTTCTTTTTCTTTCGTTTTCAGTTAAATATTTCTTTCTTATACGGAAATTAACTGGCGTAACTTCTACAAGTTCATCGCTATTTATATAATCAAGAGCTATTTCTAAAGATAATAATCTTGGTCTTTTTAATACTACAGTGTGATCTTTACCAGCACTTCTTGTGTTAGTTAAGTTCTTACCTTTTACAACGTTAACTACGATATCATTTTCATGACTGTGTTCACCAACAATCATACCTTCATAAACTTCAGCACCTGGTTCAATAAACATAACACCACGGTCTTCTAATTGACCTAATGCATATGCAGTTGCTTTTCCATTTTCCATAGAAACCATTACACCAAGTTTTCTCTCTCCAACAGCAGTTCCTGCAAGAGGTCTATACTCTTTATAAGTATGACTAAGCATACCATAACCCTTTGTAAGAGTCATAAAATCAGTTGAAAAACCAATTAATCCTCTTGAAGGAATAGTATAAAGAACTCTTGTTTGTCCATTACTATTACTCATGTGTTCCATGTTTGCTTCTCTTTTACCTAAAGCTTCAATAACACCACCAATATATTCGTCTGGACAATCAATTTGTAATTCTTCAAATGGCTCAGACATAACACCATTAATTTCTTTTTTAATAACTTGTGGTTTAGATACTTGAAGTTCAAAACCTTCTCTACGCATATTCTCAATTAAGATTGATAAATGAAGTTCACCACGACCTGATACGATCCATGATTCATTACCTTCACCTTTTTGAACTCTTAAAGATACATCTTTTTCTGTTTCCTTAAATAATCTTTCTTGAATCTTGCTTGCAGTTAATATTTTACCTTCGCGTCCTACAAATGGACTAGTATTAGTTGAGAATGTCATCTGTAAAGTTGGTTCATCAATACGTAATATAGGAAGTGCTTCTTCAGCTCCTATTTCACAAACAGTTTCTCCAACTTCAATATCAGGTAATCCTGCTATTGCGATGATATCCCCTGCTGATGCTTCACTAATTTCTACTCTTTTTAAACCGAAATATCCAAACATTTTTTGAATTCTAAATTGTTTAATACTACCATCTAGTCTTACACATGAAGCCATTTGGTTAACTTTAACATTACCTCTTTTAACAAGACCAATACCAATTCTTCCTACGAAGTCATTATAGTCAAGTAAAGCAGGTTGAAATTGTAAATTCCCTTCTTCAGAAACATTTGGGCTTGGTATATGTTCAATTATTAAATCTAAGATTGGATTCATAGTTGGTTCTTGTGTAGCTATGTCTGGATTCATACTAGATGTACCATTAATAGCAGAACAATAAACAACTGGGAATTCTAATTGATCTATATCTGCTCCTAGTTCGATAAATAAATCTAAAACTTCATCTACAACTTCTTTTGGTCTAGCTGTTGGTTTATCAATTTTATTTACTACTACTACTGGAGTAACGCCAGCTTCTAAAGCTTTCTTTAAAACGAATCTAGTTTGTGGCATTGTTCCTTCATAAGCATCGACTACTAAAAGAACACCATCAACCATGTTCATTATTCTTTCAACTTCTCCACCAAAGTCAGCATGACCTGGAGTATCTAAGATATTAATACGAGTATCTTTATAATTAATTGCTGTTGTTTTAGCAAGAATTGTAATTCCTCTTTCTCTTTCAATATCATTAGAGTCCATAGCTCTTTCAGCTACTTCTTCGTTCTCTCTGAACGTACCTGACATTTGTAATAATTTATCAACCAATGTTGTTTTACCATGGTCAACATGGGCAATAATTGCGATATTTCTAATTTTTTTCATAAATACACTTCCTCATAACTGCAATATTGTATCACAAACCAATGCTTTGTGTAAAGTTTTTTATTTTCTCTTTTATTATATACATATTTTAATTTATTATTATATAATTAATTTATAATATAGGAGGTAATATGAAAAAATTTATATATTGCATTTTTTTATTATTCCTAATTTTTATAGGAGTAAATAAAGCATATGCATTTGATAAATATATCGTAACTTTAAATAAATGTGTAGATGGAGATACTGCTTACTTTAATATAAATGATAATGTCATAAAGACTAGATTTTTAGCCATAGATACACCTGAATCAACCAATGAAATCGAACCATACGGGAAAGAAGCAAGCAAATTTACATGTGATAGTCTAACTAATGCAGAAAAAATAGAAATTGAGTATGATCCAAATAGTAATAAGGTAGATAAATATAATCGTGATTTAGTATGGGTATGGGTAGATGATATTTTACTTCAAGAAACATTAATTAAAAATGGTTTAGCTGAAGTAAAGTATTTATATGGTGATTATGATTACACAGCCCGTTTGCAGGAAGTAGAAGCAGACGCTAAAATAAACAAACTTAAAATTTGGAGTAATGAAGAGATTGAAGATGATAATGTAACTAAAAGTGATGATGTAATGAATACTTTATACTTTATTAGCATTATTATAGTACTTAAATTATTTAGAGTTTATATAATAAAAAAGAAAAGAAAAAAAAGAAATAGCTAGTAGCTATTTTTTTCCTTTATATGTATTTAAAATTTGTTTAAACTCTTTTTTATTTTCTTTATGCCACTTAGCATAACTATGACTTGATGGCTGATATGCAAAGAAATCATAATGATTATCATTCTTAGCGTTTATACTTATTATGAAATTATATATATTACCATGCAAATCACGATAAACACAAAGCATTCTAATATGGTCATCGTTTGAAACACCATTTTCATCTTCTCTGACTAAATTAATTAATCTAGCCTGAACTGCTTTTTCTTCATCAGATTGCATATCTAATGTAGTAAATAATTTTTGATTAGAATCTTCGTTTGAAGCTTGTGTTCCATGAACTTGTAAACCTGTTAACAAATTATAAAACTTAATATTAGTAGCCACTCCATATCCAATATTATGAAGCATTAATCTAACATTAATATCGTTATCACTTTCAATATTTGAATAATCTATTTGTGGATTCACTTCTAAATAATTTCTTCCAATTGGAGTCAAATAATAAGAATATTCGTTTATTTTATCCATATCTACTACTTTTTCAAGGACAACATATGGCTGATGGTTCTCCTTATTTTGTGCTTTTATTCTACTATTAACAGTATATAATGTAGCGAATACTGGTATTATTATTGATAGAATTGGAAGAAGAATATTTATCCAAAACTCAGTCATACCATCTTCAAAAAAAAGTCTTAAAAAGTCCATAATTTAAATTCACCTACCTAAATATTTCTTTTAAAAGATAATCCATTGTTATCTTAATATCTGGAAATACATCTATATGTTCAAGTTCTCCACGGCTAAACCATTTAGCCCCATAACTCTCTTCTTTATTAATAACAGGGTCAACACTATAGTTAGGAACTCCGGCATATATTATATCAATATGCATATCTCCCTTACCATTCATGTTTTTTTGAATACCAAGCGGTCTTATAAAATCACTTTCTCTTGGAAATCTTTCACCTAATAAAGTAACTTTTAAGCCTGTTTCTTCATACACTTCTCGTAAAGCTGTCTCCTCTGGTGTTTCGCCAGCTTCAACATGCCCACCTGGTTGTACCCATCTATTCATTTTTTTGTGTTTAATTAATAATATTTTTTTATCTTCTGGATTAATTATAAAAACTGATGCACAAAAATTTCTGTTCACTTCTATCACCTATTATTATTATAAACAAAAAGAAGTACTAAGTCAAAGCTTAGCACTAATTCTTTACATTATATTAATCTAATACATTTTTTATTCTACCTTGAAACTGCTTTTCATATACTGTTAATTTATCATTAATATCCAGTGTAGCTAGTATAATATTATTAACAGTATAATAACCAAGAACTTTTAGTTGTTGGTTTAACCATTCCTCGTCCTTATTCATATTTTTTAAATTATTAATCATTACTTTTCCATCTAAAATTATATTAGCGACTAAACTATCTTGTTTAACTTTTAAATTCATATCCTTAACAGTAAGTGGTTTATAGTCAACTTTAGGCAAAAAGCTTATTTCACCATTAGCTTCCATTAAGGCATATTCAATTTCATTTAAATTAAAAAAGCCATTACATCTGCATACTTCTAATAGGTCATCTACATCAAATCTAGCTTTTTTCATATTCTTAGTAACTATCTTGCCCTCTTGAACTAATACAGTTGGAGAACCAGCAAAGAACCTTCTTATCGTTACACTCTTCATAGTTAAATAAGATACAATAAAAGCAATAATTCCAAATATTGCTACAGCTACTATTCCGTTTACTTCACTAGAATCTAAATTTATAGTCATTTCAGCTGCAAAATTACCTATCGATATTCCTACTACATAATCAAATAAACTAAGCTGAGAAACTTGCTTTTTACCTATTATTTTAGTAATAACAAACAAAGCTATTAATGAAATGATAGCCCTAAAAGCAGTATCCCAAATTTCAGATAAATTAAAATCCATAATATCACCTATAGATATTATGGATTATTTTAAATTATTTATTATTTTTTCTTTCTTTTTTTTGTTACTTTATTCTTATTTTCTATACTTTTTTCTATTACTTCTTCTACTTGTTCATCTTCTTTTTGTAAATCATCTTTTGATTCATCCTTACCCTTTTTAGAATCATGATCAAATACAATATTAGTTTTAATTACAAAAATAAGTACTATAAGTAAAAGTATACCATATATAATATAACCTAATACTCTATCTTTTAGAAAATATACTATTGAAGCAAAGGCAAATAATATATCAATTACATATATAACAAGAACAGTCGTTCTTTGAGAAAAATTTCTATTTAAGAACTGATGATGAATATGAAATTTATCAGGAGTTGATATACTCTCACCTTTTAAAAGTCTTCTTATAATTGCGAATAATGTATCTAATATTGGAATAGCTAAAATTAAAAGTGGAATGATAAGTGATGTCATAGTTACATTCTTAAATCCTAAAAGTGCGATTACTGCAATAATAAAGCCTAAGAACATTGACCCTGAATCACCCATAAAAATTTTAGCTGGATAAAAATTGTGAACTAGGAAACCAAGCGTTGATCCAAGCATTACAAATGCTAAAACACAATCTAATCCAAATTTTCCTTGAATAGCAGCAATTATACCTATAGTTAAAAAGTATATAGCACTTATTCCACTTGCTAAACCATCTAATCCATCTATTAGATTAATACAATTTATACAACCTAATATAAAGAAAATTGATACTGGTTTGGCTAAAATACCAAAATCTACTGTAAATCCAAAAGCAGATATTTGTTGCATATATAATTGTCCATAAAAAACAATAATGCAAGCTGCCGCTAACTGTCCAAAAAATTTAACACTAGCTTTTAAAGGCTTAATATCATCAAGTACCCCAGTCATTACAATTATAAAACTACCAATTAAAACTGAATTCATAATTGCACTTGGAGAACCAAACATCATATACCCAAGTAAGAATCCAAGATATATACCAAGTCCCCCTAGTCTAGGCATAGGTTTTTTATGAACTTTCCTAGCATTTGGAATATCCATCGCTCCTATGTGCTCAGCAACTCTTTTAATAAATGGTATTAAAAATGTTACAAATAGAAATGTAACTATTACCATTGAAAATATTCTTGTTAGTTGTTCTGTTGTCATCTACTATCACCTACAAAGATTATACCACAAAACCATAATGTTTGCTTAAAAATGTCATTTTATGTAGTGATATAAAGATATCCTATGAAAAAAACAAAAAAGTTATACAATTAAGTATAACTTATTTTAATATATTATAGCCAACTACTACAGCTGCTACGGCAATGATTATAATTAGTATTATAACAGTAATCTTAAAAGCTAAACTAACACTTTTCTCTTCTTCCTCATCTTCTGATTCAAAATCTTTTTTCTTTAATTTTAATGTTGAAGTATAAAAAGATTTATCTACTTCAATTGGTAGATCAGATTTAATACTGTCTTCTTCAATTTGCTTAGCTTCAGCAATAATTTTCTTTATTACATCAGAATCTTCTTTTGAAATTTCATTAGTTGAAGCAGCTAAATCTGCAAACATATCAAGACTCAAATCTTTATCCGCAAGTTTATTTAACTCACTATTAGATCCTGCAATAGTACTTATAAGTTCTTTTAATTCCTGCAAATCTTTTTCAGCATCTTTAACTTCATACTTTTCTGCAGTACTTATTCTCTTTCTTATACCATCAAAATCAATATCTTTTAAACTACGAGGTTTATCATCATCCTCTTCTTGCTCTTCTTTTGCTTGAGCTAAGATATCTCTTATATCATAATTTTTATTTTCATGATCATCAAGGGTTTCCATATCAGGAATTTCTAATTCTTTTTTTACTAATTGATTTCTTGTTTTATATTCTTTTTCTTGTTTTAATAGTAATTCTTGTATTTTTTTTATATCTATTTCATTTGTTTTTGGAGTTTCAACTATACCTTCTATATTAGAATATGTTTCATCTTCATATATAGTCTTATATAGTTCTCTGTTTTTTAAGCTTCTTTTATTAATATCTATATTTTTGTCATAGTACCTCTCAACACGACTAGCCATACTCTATCACCATATTTATCATAACATAAATAGAATCTTTTTAATATCAAATATTGCTTTTTTGACACTTTTTAATTATAATGTTTACAGGAGGATTAGATTATGAAAATGAAAGTTTTAGATGACGTATGTATCGGTTGTGGTGCATGTCAAGCCATATGTGATGATGTATTTGAAATAAATGATAATGGTATAGCATTTGTAAAAGTTGATGAAATACCAGAAGATAAAATCGACGAAGCTAATGACGCTAAAGAGGGTTGCCCTGTTGGTGCGATTGTTGAAGTTACTGATGAGGAAGAAAAATAATATAACAATATAAAAGACTAAATATTAATACCTATTATGATTAATTAATATTTAGTCTTTTTTTAATACCATTTTTTTACTTTCTTCCAAATAATTACCGCCTAATAAAATAGGTTTTTTAGTTATATTTTTTGCATATATAAATTCATGTTCTTTTTCAATACAAGTAAATATCGGAATAGTTGGATTTATATAATCAGTAAACATATTAACTTTTGATTTTAAAGAATAATCTATTTTAGGATTATCTATTGCACTTTTCCAATATGCATCATCAAATTTAATATAATCTACATGAGAGTTTTCATAAATTGTATCACCTGTTTTACTATTATATCTATCTATACCAACTTTAAAACCTAATGCTTTTATCTTATTAATTAAGATTATAATTTTATCTTCATTTTTCTTTTCAATATCATTTACATTAATACTAATTACTAAATTATTAGATTTTAAATTCATAATTTCAACTAATAATTGTAAGTATTCAATTAAATCAGGTTTTGATAATAATGATTTATAATCTAAACTAAGCATTACTGTATTCTTATCTAAGTTAAGTCTTAATAATAAATATTGTAAATTAAATAAATCTATTTTTTTTAGTTGCGAGTTATTTCTTAAAAAATCATATCTTTCAGGTGTAAATATGACACTACAATCTTTACCTCTAGTACATATACATTCAAGTTCTGTTTTGTTTTTATCTGATGTAAATAAGGTTTGACTAAAATAATTAAACTCCCTATTTTCTGCGCCCTCATTAATTGATTTAATAAAATCATCTTCAAGCATCTTTTTATTCCAAATTTCCTCTTCAAAAATTTGTGAACGTTTATTATTTTGTTTTGCATAATACATCATATAATCTGCTTTAGTAGTTGTATTATTTATTCCGTGCTCAGCATTCACTATCCCAGCATTATAACTAAATATTTCAGGAATAACACCTGCATCAAAAGACAATTTGATTCTTGCATCGCATAAATCAAATAGTTTATCAATTTGTTCTAAAGTTTTATTTGTTAATATAACAAACTCATCCCCGTGTAATCTTACTACTACTGAATTATTAAAATTATCTTTTAATATTTCCGCAAATAGTTTTAAATAAACATCTCCAACATCATGTCCATATGTATCATTAAAATGTTTAAAATCTTTGAAGTCAAACATAACAAATTTTGAATCGGGATATTTACTAATATATAATTGATAATTTCTTTTTAAATAAGATTCATTATTTATATTTGTTAATGCATCTATTTCTCCATAAATTTTAACCATAATAATCACCCCTGCCTGAACTAGTAATTATATACCAAGTATATAATTATATTGTGAAAAAAGTATTATATTACTTAGGATTGTTTACCAAGTTATATAACACTTTTACTTCTTTCACTGATAAGAATCTGTATTCACCTGTTGGAATACCATCACAGTTTAAGAAAGCAACACTATCACGACGTAACTTAATTACTTCATATCCTAATGCTTTAAACATATTCTTAATTTGATGGTTTCTACCCTCATGGATAGTTATTTCAACAATTGAAGTATTTGTTTTTCGATCAATTTTTTGAGTTCTTACTCTTGCCCTATCTGTTTTTTGTCCATCAATAACAACACCATTTTCAAGTGTTTTACGATGACCTACAGTTAGTATACCTTTTATTTTAGCAATATATACTTTTTCAATATTATTACTAGGATGTAATAATAAATTTGTAAGATTTCCATCATTTGTAAGTAATAATGCACCTGTCGTATCATAATCTAGTCTACCTACTGGATATACCCTAGTTGGTATATGTATTAAATCAGTTACAACTTTACGATGTTTATCATCACTTGTAGATGTTACTACTCCACGTGGTTTATTAAGTAAAATATATACTTTTTCCACATTATTTTCTAAAACATATCCATCTATTTCAATTGTATCATTTGTATTTACTAGAGTACCTAATTCTCTAATAACTACATCATTAACTTTTACTTTGCCCTTTTTGATTAATTCTTCAGCCTTACGTCTTGAACAATAACCGTTATTAGCAATTACTTTCTGTACTCTTTCCACTCATATCACCATAGACATTATAACATCTAAAGGCCTTTTTTACAAGAAAAAAAGTATATTGCTATACTACTTTGTCTTTTGCTCATCTGCCAAATATAATTCTCTAGCAGATTGTAAATTTTCGATTAAACTTTTTCTTTCATTTGGAACTCCAAGTTCATCTATACTTCTATTAAATGTTTTATTTGCAATTAAATCATCAACACTTTTTGCATAATTAATAAAATATGTACCTGCAGTATCAACTAAGTTAGCGAAGTTCCCAAACATAATTTTATTTTCATTACTTAATTTATATAAATATATGATTTTTGAATTATTTAAACAATTCATAATTTTTTCTACTAATACCAAATTATCTTGGATTTTTAAATCATTAATCAATTTTTTATTATAAGAATCAATTTGTCTTTCTATATTTGGAAAAGAACTATTTGATAAAGTTTGACCAGCACTTGCTGTTTTTGTAATATAATCACTTAAATCAGTCTCATTTTTTGTACCATTACTTTTTATTTGACCTAGTAACTGATTACCCATCTTCTCATCCAAAATTTTACTTAGTGAACTAGATATTTGAACTAATTCTACTAGTTCTTTTTCAAGTGAGCTTCTTAAACTGATAGCATTGTCATTTAAAGTTTCATGCGTTTTTTCACTGGCGGCATTATTTTGTTCTAGTATTGCAAGTATACTAACAGTTATTATGCGATACATATCATCATTTAAACTATTAAGTTCCCTACTGTATGAAATTGCTAAAGAATCTAATGATTTTTTAGATACATCTATCATACCTTTTGCTAAACTATAATTAGCTTTTTCACGCATTTCTACTTCAATCAAATTTTTATTATTCATATGCTATCACCTATTATATATAGTATACCTTTATGAATAAAAAAGCAATATTAAAAAATCCACTTTACTATTAATATACTAGCTATAATACCAACTAAATCAGCAAATAATCCAACATATAAACTATATCTTATTTTTCTAATACCTATACTTCCAAAATATAGTGTTATTACATAAAAAGTTGTATCAGTACATCCTTGTATAGTAGATGCTAGTCTACCTATAAAGGAATCAGGTCCATACTGTGAAAAAATATTATTTAGTATTGCGAGAGTTGATGTGCCTGATATTGGGCGCATAATTGCCATTGGTATAATATCAAATGGAATACCTATTATACGAAGAACTGGTTCAAGAAAATTTACTAAGGAACTTAATATATTACTATTTAAAAATAAGTTTATTGCTAGTATCATTCCTAATAAATAAGGAAAAACAGTTAGTACCATGGAAAATCCTTCTTTAGCTCCCTCAATAAATACATCATAAATATCTACTTTTTTATATATACCATATACTACAACCACAAAAACCATTATTGGTATTATTAAACTTGATATTAGATTCATGAATTTCTCCTTGCTATAATTCTATCTAAAACGAGTCCAGATATAGAAGCACACATAGTAGCTAAAACACAAGTTATTACTATTTCTGTTGGATTGCTACTACCATGCATCATACGAAGAGATATTATCGTTGTGGGTACTATTGTAACTCCACCAGTATTTAGAACTAAAAAAGTTATCATACTTCTACTAGCAACATCCTTTTTCTTATTAAGTTCTTGTAAAGATTTCATTGCTTTTAATCCAAAAGGAGTAGCAGCACTACCAAGACCAAACATATTTACAACAACATTTGACGCTATAAAAGATAATGATTCATGACCTTTTGGAATTTCTGGAAATAATTTTCCAAGAATTGGTGATATAGCACTTGATAATTTATTTAATAAACCAGCTTCTTTAGCGATATTCATAAGTCCAAGCCAAACTGCCATTACTGGGAACATTTGAATAATCATATCTAAACTTGTCTTACCACTAGATAGTATTTGATCATTTATACTACCAATATTACCAGTAATTAAGTAATAAATAATACCTAGTAGAATAAACCCTCCCCAAATTAAATTAATCATTTAAACCACCCTAATATCATATCAATAATCTTTATTTTCTTTTTTTTAAGTTCAATATAAACATCTGTTTTAAATACTTCTTTATCGCCTACATAAACAACTACTTCTCCTACATTGTCACCATTATCGTAAGTATATTTTCTATCTAAATTAAATTTTAAAAGAATACTATCTTTTTCATTATCATTAAGTATGTAATTAAAGTTTTCTTCTATATAAAATTTTCTATTACTATAATAGTCTTCATCAATTATATCTATATAACCTTTTTTTAATATTTCATAATTAGTATATTCTTTAAAAGCTTCTTCAAATAAATTCTTGTGATCACTAAAATCATTACCATCATTTAGTGTTACTGCCACTAGATTTACACCATCTTTACTAGCAGTAGTGACAAGAGTTCGTCTAGCTATTTCTGTAAATCCTGTTTTACCACCAGTTGTATATTTATAGGTAGAAAGTAGTTTATTTTTATTAATCCATTCATAGGTATTTTTATTAGTTTTAAGCTTATAATTTTTAGTTTTTGTTATTTCTTTATATATTTCATTATCCATTGCATAACTAGTAAGAATTGCCATATCATATGCAGAAGAATAATTACCTTTCATTGTGCTACTATCTAGGCCACTAGGGTTATAAAATGTACTTTCTTTCATTCCAATACTAACAGCCTTCTCATTCATCATCTTAACAAAATTATCTACTGATCCTCCTACATAATTAGCAATAGCTAAGGCAGCATCATTACCACTTCTAAGCATTAACCCATATACTAAATCTTTAAGAGTTAATCTCTCATCTTTAGATATATAAACACCCGATCCATAAGAACCGTCTATTTCATCACCAATAATTACAATATCATCAAGTTTGCCTGATTCTACTGCAAGTATTGCAGTCATTATTTTAGATATAGAAGCAACACTTCTGACATTATGAATATTACTAGAATAAATAATTCTATTATTATCAGTATCCATTAAAATGGCACTAGTTGCACTACTAGAATATCCAAATACTTTTATTGGAATTAACATAAGTATTAAAAACAATATTACTTTCTTCATAATTTCACCTAAAAAAATATATGAAAAAAAGAACTTAATTAGTCCTTTTTCCTTTGGATAGTTCCGCTATCTTCTTATCTATTTTACTTATTACTTCATCTATACCTAAATCACTAGATATTTCGGATGCTTTTTTACCCAGTTTATCTACTGCTTTAGAAGCCCCTTTTGTTATATCATCAATCTGTTCTAAGAATTTATCCGTAACATATTTTTCAACATCAAATACTTTATATTTATTATTTGGTGCTTCAGGATAATCTATATCAGTAAAATACAAATCTTTCTTAAGAAGATTTCTTCCTTTAATAGTTTTAGTAGTGGTACCGTTATTTTCTATTTTAATACTTGTACTTTCCATAGTTATTTTAGTAAGAATACTTTCAACTATATTACCATAAGTATGAATGAAGTTATCATAATTTCTAGTACCAATATAAAAATTAGCATTTCTATATGTAGACGAACTTAACATATTAACTAATCCATTTACATTTACTAAAGTATCAAAATTATCTAGTATAAAGTTATATTTATGTTTTTCTTTATTTCCTAATATTAAACTATATAAATGATTAATAAATACTGGAGCTAGTAAATTAATATCATTGCTTTCATCTTTAGTTATTATAAATATGGCGGTTTTTTTATTAAGTAATTTAGTAAAATCAAAATTACTTTTAGCAAGCATATTAGTTAAACTATATTTTAAGACATATGGTTTAAGTTTTTGCTTAGCTACTGATAAAATACTAGCTCTTGTCTCTTTAGGGGCAAAAGCAGTACTAGAAGCGCTTAAATAAGCAGGATCATTCTTGTCTTTTAAACTAAAATATCTATTTAATAAGTATGATTCCTTTATCTTCTTATCAGAATTGAACATACTAAAAACACTATTTAAATTAATTTCACTTGCCTTAGCATCATCAAAAAGTCCAAGAACTACACCAGTAAAAAAGTCAGTCGCACAGTTTGACCAGTAAGGATCAGAAGTACTATCATCATGAAAGATAATCTCACCTATTTTAGTAACTAAATCAATAGCTAAATCTTTGTCACCATTTTTATATAAATTATATGGATATTCAAGTGGATTCCAAGTATTAGTCTTTTTAGTATCCCTTAAATTTAAGATTACTACATCATATTTAGCTTCTTTTAATTCCTTAATATATGTCTTATAATATTCTTCTTTAGAATCAATTATTAATAAGTTCTCTTTTTCAGAAATAATATAATCTACTAAAGGAAATAAAACATTACCAGTTTTACCAGTATCAATATTACCAATTACTATTTTATTTGTATTACTATCATGTAACTTTTTAACTATATCTTTTTCCATTACTATTACTACCTTTCTTGTTATACATATACAAAATATGTTTGTTTTCTAATACTTTTACTTCAGTAAATGAACTTGCTTTTAATACATCTTTTTCAAAATCAGTAACCCCTACTGCTATAATATCAGTTATTTTATATCCTTGTTTTGTTACCTTTTTAAAATACTTTTTAATAGCGCTAGCAAATATTTTTACTACTTTCTTATTTTCATATTTTGGATCAATAACAATCGAATCTATTATTACATAGTTATCACTATCTAGTTTATAGTTTAATATATCTTCTTTATTATAATTAATCTTTAAATTATTTAAAGTAACTATTTCATTAAACTCTTCTTTATCAATTACTAAATAATTAACATATCCAAGTATTTCTTTTTTATATTTTATAAAAGTAAAAGAATCTTTATTTTTATTATATAAATCTTCTTGGTATTTTGAGTCCCATAGTATTTGTTTATCATAATTAACTTTATCTAAAGAATATATATCTTTAAAAGTTTCTTTATCTATAAAGACATTACTTATTACTTTAAAATTCTTTATCCTATTTGATCTAATAAAGTATCCAAATATTATAAATGAATTAGAACCTACTATTATTGAATCTGTTATAACACCAGTATAAGAAGATATGTTTATATCATAGATTATCCATAGTGTATATACTAAAATTGAACCTGATAAAACAAAAAATCTCTTTTTAGTAAAAACAAAACCATCTATAATACTTGCCATTATAGGAATTAAATTAATTAAATTACCTCTAGTAAAATAAGCAAGAATTAAATATATAGGTAAAGTACAAAAAAATATATAAATATCTTTATCAGTTTTATAATAAGCATAATTTCTAATAAACTCTATTATTATAACTATAATTCCTATAATTGCTCCTAAAAATAAATAATTAAGACAATAAAATAATAATGCCAATAACTGAATAAATAATATTTTTTTAGTATTTTTTCTATAATAACTTATAACTAGTAAAAACCACGCTATAACACCAAATATTTGTGCTAGTATAAACATTAAGTCCATATACCATAATCTCCTACTCTTTCTATATTTTAGCACAAGATGTCGTTTTTTTAAAGAAAAAAAGAAAAGAGGTTACGCTGTAGCCTCTTACTTTATCTTATGTTTGTGGGGGAGTTCTCCACTGTCTACCATATTTTACTAATGTATTATATAATGTTGTTTCAGATAATTTATTACTAACATAAACATCAAATAGAAAATCATTTGGTTCAATAAGTTCTCTTGGTCCAAAATATGCATCTACAATAATAGAAAACATATATTCATATGAATACTTTGCCCTATTATTTTGTATTTTATTATTATATTTATATTTCTTAAATATCCAAAACTCTGGTATTGAATCATCAATTACTTCAAATTGACTTGAATCATAAAAATTGATATCACCATCTATTCTTAAAAGATATTTAAAAACTTTCTTTTCAATTATCATTGCGTAAACTTCATATTCAGTCTTTTTCATTTTAAAATCATTAAGTGGACTAATATAAAAATGTTTTTTATTCTCTTTATACTTTACAATCATATTATCACATCCTTTGTATACTTGATATAAGTATATCATTATATTATGAAACATAACCATTTATTTAAATTCTTCATTGATATCAGTAAATTTATTTTTAATTGCATTAGTCTTTATAATATTTAATAGTTCTTTATTTTCAGAACAAACTTCAACAAATATATTATCAATAATTGAAATTTTTAAAACATAATTTTTATTAATACCTAAACGTATTTCTTCTATACTTTCGCTTTTGTCAAATAATTTAATTTCTGCAAATACTGCATAATGAGTTTTATCAATAATATTTTTAAAATCAGCATTTGAATATTCAACACTTTCAAATAGGTTAAGACTTTCAAAATTGCTACCATTATTTATTAAAAATATCTCAACATCTTCTATTATCCATATCATTTTATCATTACCTATATTATGAAAAATTTTTTTCAAAAATATATCATACTTATTTGGTATCTTAAACTTTAATTTCTTCATTCCTTTTTACTCCCTCCACAAAAAAAGGGCAAAAAGCATTAATAACATAATTAATACCACTTACCTCATAAATACAATATACAACACTTTTTGGTAAACTTCAATGTTTTACAACCATTTTATGAACAAAAAAAGAACCTAAGTTCTTTTAATATTGTATTCCCCATACTACTAAATGTTTAGCTTCTTCACCACAAACTACACACTTACCAGTCAATAGTTTTTCGTGTTCAAGAATACATCTAGATTTAGTACCTTTAATCTCTTTCATTTTCATTTCACATTCAACATTACCACACCAATCGGCTTTTATAAAGCCTGGTTGAGTATTCATAATTTTTTCAACTTCTTCAATGCTCTTAGCCTCAAAAGTTAAAGCATTTTTTCTTTTTAAGGCTTTTTCATACATATCATGTTGAATTGTTTCAAGTAATTCTTTTACATCTTTTACTATATCACCATTAATATCTGTAGATATTTTCTCACTAGTGTCACGTCTTGCGAATGTAATTTTATTATTTTCCAAATCACGATGACCAATTTCAATTCTAACAGGTATACCATTTACTTCTGCTTCAGCAAACTTAAATCCTGGTGTTTTATCTGATAAATCAATATATGAAATCACATCATTAGAGTTTAAATCGTTATTAATTTTCTTAGCAAGTTCAGTCACTCTTTCATCCACTCCGATTGGAATAATTACAACTTGTTTTGGAGCAATTCTAGGAGTTAATACTAAACCTTTATCATCACTATGAACCATTATTAGTCCACCTATCATTCTTGTAGTTGTTCCCCATGATGTTTGATATGCATATTCTTCAACATTATCCTTATTAGCAAATTTAATGCCATATGCTTCAGAAAATTTTTGACCAAAATAATGACTTGTACCAGCTTGTAAACTTACACCATTATACATTAAAGCTTCATTAGTTAAAGTATATTCTGCTCCCGCAAATTTTTCTTTTTCAGTCTTTATACCAGTTATACTTGGTATAGCAAGTATTTCATGATGGAACCATCTATATACATCCATCATTCTATTTGTTTCTTCTTCAGCCTCTTGTTTAGTTGCATGAATAGTGTGTCCTTCTTGCCATAAAAATTCACGACTTCTTAAGAATGGTCTAGTCTCCTTTTCCCATCTTAAAACATTACACCATTGATTATATAAAAGCGGTAAATCTTTATATGACTTAACATGACTTGCATAATAATCACTAAACATGGTCTCACTAGTTGGACGAATGCATAATCTTTCATCTAATTCTTTAGATCCTCCCATTGTTACCCAAGCCACTTCCGGAGCAAAACCCTCTACTAATTCTCCTTCTTTCTTTAATAGATTTTCTGGTATTAATAAAGGCATTTGTACATTTACATGCCCTAATTCTTTGAATTTTTTATCAAGTATAGCTTGCATTCTTTCCCATATTGCATAACCATTTGGTTCGATTGCAATGCATCCTTTTACATTAGTATAGCTTGCCAAATGAGCAGCCATTACTACATCAGTATACCACTGTGCAAAATCTGTATCTCTACTAGTTATCTTTTTATTTGCCATATTATTCCTCCTAAAATACAAAAAAAGAATGGTTTAAGGAGTGCTTAAAGCACGGTACCATCCTTTGTTTTTCTTAATTATATAACGGCTGTTAACCGGAAGTAATTTATTACTTCATTCATGGGTAGGATTTATTATGTTTATATTTAGGCTTCCACCATCCCTAATCGCTTTATTATAAATAAATAATAAATATGTCCCAATCAACACTTTATGCATTAATTCTACTATTTTACTAATTGTTTGTCAATACCACAAATATACTCAATATCTTTATCATTTTTCTTTAGTAAAGTATCTCGTCCTAACTTTCTTAAAAACTTTGTGTTATTAAATAGTGAACTAATAATTGAATTGAAATTATCTATATCATTTAAATCACCAAAACGCATAACAGCTTTTTTAAGTGAACTAAGTTTATGTTGTTCATATATTGTTTTCTTTTCAAAGAAATATAAATCCAAAAATTTACTAAAAATACTTTTTGTTTTTGGATTATTCATTCTACTATTAGATTCTAGTAGATTTGTAAGTTGCTTAAAATTAATAACAGGTTGATTAGTTATAAGCTTTAAAGCATCTATAACATCTTGTGATGTTTGTAGTGTTTTATCTAGTTCATTATTACTAATTTCTGCTACTTTAAGTTCACTTCTTTTAATATCACTATCATTTTTTGAAGTTACTACTTTTTGACATGAAGAAATATATCCTTCTTCAAAATCATAATCTTTGATACTATCAAAGAAATCATCAAGTTTTTTTTCATCCACAGCCGCTACTACTTCAACTATTTTTTTTGGTTCTACATAACCAATAATACTTTTTTTCATCTTTACGACCTCTCTAGACTTTAGTTCATGTAACAGTTTATTATTGTATCATATTCATAATTTTTGTCAAATTATGGACATAAAAAGAAGTTTTAATTATTTTAAAAACTTCTCATTAACTATTTTTGTAAAACTATAATTTTCTAGTCTTAGACAGTTTATATGCTTATTATTTACTACTGTTATTATTTTATCAACATTCTTATATACTTTGTTTTTACCATCAATAGTAATTAACAAGTCTTTTTTATCTTTACTAGGAATTAATGTAATTATATTATTCTCAGGAACAATAACGGAATTTAATAAATCACGATATGCCTTTGAATTAAGTGGTGCGATTGGTGTTATTTGTAAAGTAGGAAGTGAGCCATACACAATACTACCACCAAAACTTAAATTATAAGCTGTTGAACCTACTGATGTAGACACCATAAGGCCATCACCAACATATTTTTCTAAAAGTTCGTCATCAACTCTTACTTCAAGACAAACAGTATTTAAATTCTCTTCTCTTACTAAAATTTCATTTAGTGAATAAAATTTATCATTTGTTTCATTATTAATTACAGTTGTTTCTTGAACGCCAATTTTTTCGATAGAGTATTTTTCTTTTTTTAATTTATTTATAAACTCTAATATTTCATTTGGCTTTATTTCTTGTAAAAACCCTAAAGTCCCAGTATTTATTCCTACATAATATATATTACTGTTAAAATTATTTTCTTTAAGCATTCTTAGAAATGATCCATCACCACCTATGGCAATGGCTAGTTCATAATTTTCATCAACTATTTCAAAATCATTTTCTACAAATTCTTTTGATGCCATCTTTAAAAGCTCATTAGATATATCACTATTATTTGAATAAAATTTAATTCTTTTTATCATTTTTATACCTAAATAACGCTGATGGTCTATGCCCACCACCAGTTTTAACTTTATCAGTTTTTTCAACTTTATCAGCTATTATTCTTCTAAAAGCTGGATCTAATAGTTTCTTACCTAATATTACTTCATAAACTTGTTGTAATTCTCCAAG
>JAEWBI010000013.1 GCA_023391185.1 Bacillota bacterium
TTATATTTCGTTTTAACGATTGTCACATCATCTGATAACTCATTTTCACTACCAATATATATATTAATACCACCATCTTCTTCTTTAATGCTACTTACTATTTTTTTATCTTCAAATTTATTTACTATATCTCTAATTTTGTCAGTATCATTAAATTCTGGTTGCATTAAAATATTATTTCTTCCTTTAACTTCAAATGGTTGATTAGTAAAATCACTAAACGCATTGTAAAATGCATTATATAAAGCTTCTGATTGTTTAATATATTTACCAATTACTGGTTTTACTTCATATTCAAGTTTTGAACTAACCTCATCAATTGGTGTACCAACGATTAATTTGTTAATTATATCAACTGTTTTTCTGACATCTTCTGCTGCTACCTTTTCAGTAAGTAAAACATTCTTGTGTTCTACATGTCCCTTGTCAGTAATGATAATTGCCACCATACTACTTTCATTAACCGGAACAACCTCTACTCTACTTACTAAATTATCACTAGATGATGACCCCAAAACTATAGCAGTTAAACTAGTCATTTCTGATACTATTTCAACACTCTTAGTTATATAATCATCAAGCATTAAAGACTGATTATGAAATAATGTTTGAAGTTTAAGCATATCATCCCCAGTTAATTCTTTTGGTTTCATTATATTATCAACATAATATCTATAACCTTTTTCACTAGGAACTCTACCAGATGAAATATGTGTTTTTTCTATAAGATTATTTTCTTCTAGAAATGCCATCTCATTACGAACTGTTGCACTTGAACAATTCATAATATCTGAAAGTGCATTAGAGCTTACAGGTCTTGCTGTCTTGATGTAATCTTCAACAATTAATTTTAATAATTCTGATTGTCTTTCATTCAGCATATCATCACCTCTTCATTATATGCATTAGCACTCTTTTTTATTGATTGCTATTTAATTATATCGCCATTTTTTAGCACTGTCAATACTTTGCTGCTAATTTTTAATATTCACATATTTTACCATAATATACAAAAAAAAGACTACACTTTGGTAGTCTTGATACAGATAATTTTTGGATTATCTTAGCAGTTTATTAAATATTAAGATTTTGTACACTTAACAGCGCCATCTGATGATGTTAAAGCGTAAGTGTAGTTAGGTGAAGTACCTGATTGAGTACCATTAGTACAAGTGAAGCTTCCAACTGTAAATTGAATTACAGCGTCGCCATCTGTACTATAACCAAAGTAAGCGATTTCGCTTCCTGATGGGATATCTCCCTTAACGTTAAGGGTACTTTTTAATTGTGCTTCTGATAAAGCAGCTAATCCTGTTAAATCACAAGCAGTAGTTCCATCTGCTTCATAACCATCTCTGATTTCACACATTTGGTAATAAGCTTCTGCACTATCTGTCAAGTTATTTCCAGTAGTTTCCCAAGAACCTAATCTAGATTGTTGAATAATATTATTAACTGTTGGTATTGCGATTAATGCAATGATACCTAAAATTAAAATAACTGCTAATAATTCTATTAATGTAAACCCATTTTTTTTCATTTCTGTATTCCTCCTTCTATTCTTACATTATTAGTATAACAAATTGGAAATATTTAGTCAATATTTATCTTATCAGTTTGCACTAAAAAAGATACATTATTATTTTGTATCTTTTTTTATTATTTATTCAATTTCTCAAGAATTAATTTTAATTCCTGTTCTTCTTTAGCTAGAGCTAATTTATCATTCTCAACAATATTAGCTGGAGCCTTAGAAATATAATTCACATTAGATAATAATTTTGTTCTTCTTTCAATAGAAGCAACTAATCTTTCTTTTTCTTTTAAAAGATTCTGTATTTCATCTTCACTCATTGTTCCATCATAATATATACTTAGTACTTCATTCATGAAATTTATATCTATTTTAGATAAATTTGAATTAATGCAAGTATCAATTATATTTTCACATTTTGTCATTCTTGCAATCAAATCTATATTTTCTAATATTACTTCATTATTATTATGTACTAAAATAAAATCTTTACCAACTTTATTTTCAAGTTTAATTCTTCTAATTTTTACAATAAGTTCTATTATTTCATCTAATTTAATATCTTTAAAAATCATTTTTTTATCAGATTTAGGATAGCTACTTACCATAATTGAATCGCTTTCTTTTACAGGAAGCATAGAATATATCTCTTCTGTAACATATGGCATAAATGGATGAATTAATTTTACTATATCAGTTAAAATATAAATAAGAACAGATTTTGTTGTATTATTCATATTAATTTTAGCAAGTTCTATATACCAATCACAAAAATCATTCCATATGAAACTATATATTTCTGTACCTACTACATTAAATTCATATTTATCCATATGTTTTCTTACTTTAGTAATTAAATTATTCATTTTAGTAAGAATCCACTTATCACTTATAGATAAATTTTCTAAACTATAATCTTCTTTTTTAAAACCTTCAAGGTTCATTAGAGTAAATCTTGATGCATTCCAAAGTTTATTTATAAAATTCCATGTTGATTTAACTTTTTCTTCGTCATATCTTAAATCAGTACCAGGAGCTGTTGTAGTTGCTAAAAAGAATCTTAGCGAATCACAACCGTACTCTTCTATCACATCCATAGGATCAACACCGTTGCCAAGAGATTTACTCATTTTTCTTCCTTGCTTATCACGAATTAATCCATGAATTAAACAGTCTTCAAATGGTCTTTGGTCTGTAAACTCAAGTCCTTGGAAAGTCATCCTATTAACCCAAAATGGAATTATATCATATCCTGTAACTAAAACATCGTTAGGATAATATCTTTCTAATAAATTTGTTTTTTCTGGCCAACCTAATGTTGAGAATGGCCATAGTGCAGAACTAAACCAAGTGTCAAGTACATCTTGATCTTGCATCCAGCCTTCACCAGTAGGTGCTTCCATACCTACATATGTTTCACCATCTTTGTACCAAGCAGGTATTTGATGTCCCCACCAAAGTTGTCTTGAAATACACCAATCATAAGTTATTTCCATCCAATGATTCATTGTTTTTTCATATCTTGATGGTACAAAATTAACTTTAGTGTCCTTATTTTTTTGATTTTCAAGTACTCTATCAGCAAGTGGACGCATTTTTACAAACCATTGCTTAGATAAATAAGGTTCTACTACTGCATCAGTTCTCTCAGAGTGCCCAACATTATGAACCATTTTTTCAATTTTAATTAGTAAATCTTGTGCTTTTAAATCTTTTAATAACTCTTCGCGGCATTCAAATCTATCCATACCTTCATATTTACCAGCGTTAGCATTCATAGTAGCATTTGGATTCATTACTACTACTCTTTCTAAATTATGTCTATTACCAACTTCAAAATCGTTAGGATCATGAGCTGGTGTGATTTTTACAACACCTGTTCCAAATTCTGGATCAGCATGTGTATCAGCTACTATAGGTATTAATTTATTAACAATTGGCAGAATAACTTTCTTTCCAATATATTTTTGATATCTTTCATCATTTGGATTTACAGCAACAGCAGTATCACCAAATAAAGTTTCTGGTCTTGTAGTAGCTACTTCAAGATAATCGTTTGTTCCTTCAATCATATATTTTAAATGATAAAAAGCACCTTCATCATCTTTATATATAACTTCTTCATTAGATAAAGCAGTCATAGCTTCTGGATCCCAGTTAATTATTCTTTCTCCTCTATATATAAGACCTTTATTATATAAAGTTACAAATACATGTTTAACTGCTTTAGATAGTCCTTCATCAAGAGTAAATCTTTCTTTAGTATAATCTAATGAAAGTCCCATTTTAGCCCACTGTGCATGAATATTTTCAGCATACTCATCTTTCCAGTCCCATGCAACTTTAAGCCACTCTTCTCTATCCATTGCTCTTGGGTTAATACCTTGTTCTTTTAATTTTTTATCAACCTTTGCTTGAGTAGCAATTCCTGCATGATCCATACCTGGAAGCCATAAAGCATCATAGCCATCCATTCTTTTATATCTAATTAAAACATCTTGTAAAGTTGTATCCCAAGCATGACCTAAATGCAATTTACCAGTTACATTAGGTGGTGGGATAACAATAGTATATGGTTTTTTCGATAAGTCTCCACTTTCAAAAAAACCTTTTTCTTTCCATGTATCATATTTATTATCTTCAACTTGTTTATGATTATACTTAGTTTCTAACATTTTTATCAATCCTTTCATCTATATACTTATTAACTATTTCATATGTCTCTTTAAATACTTCAGGTTTATCTATTTGTTTATAAAAATATTTCATATTCTTTTTGATTTCATTTAAACAAATATCATTATATATATCAAATGCAAATGCCATCTGCGTAACAAGACGATCATTCTTACTTACAGTATATTTTCTATCTATTGTTTCATTCTTTTTAATAGATTTAATAACTTCTTCAGATAATGGACTATTATTACCTTTTACATTTAATTCACCTAACTTACCTAGTAAATAAAGAATATCTATTTTATCAGTATCTCTAATTAACTTTGCATGCATTAGCATTCTTTCATTATCAGTTTCAGGTATACTAAACTTATTATGATTTTTAATAGCAAATTTTATTATTTCATAGTCTTCTTTATTTTTTGTAAATTTTTCTATTTCATTTTTATCAAATAACTGGGTAATACTATAATCAGCATGATCTATAGTTTTTGAATCAATATAACTCTTGTAGACTCGTAGTTGTTCAAATCTACCTATATCATGAAGTAGTCCAATTAAAGAAGCGAGTTTAATATCTTCATCACTAAAACCTAATAATGTAGCATATTTTTTGGATAAATTCATTACTCTATAGGAATGATTATATTTTAATAGTATATTTTCATCACTCATATCATAATTACTTACATATTTCTCAAATTCTTCTAACATAATACCTCCTACAAAATAAAAAAAACACATCCTATATAAGGACGTGATTCTACGTGGTACCACCTTATTTATATTATAAAAATATTATAATATATCTCATATATTTAACGCATATCATACGTATTATCCTATTTACTTAGATAATATGCTCGCAAGCTACATTCTATAATAATTTATATTAGTTTCCACCAACCACTAACTCTCTTAAATAAATATATTATATACTCCTCTTGTTCATCGCAAGTTGACTATAATTATAAGTTAAATTATACTATTTGTCAAGTAATTATCTTAATAACAGTATGTGTTATTTTTATATAAATAAAATTAGTATTAATAAAAAAAGAGTTTTATAAACTCTTTTATTTTTTGCCTTTTGAAAGTCCTTCTAATGCATGTAGCACTTCGATTGGAATAGCAAAAACTACTGTATTAGATTGATCAGAACTCAAATCATTTAAGGTTGCTAAAGTTCTTAAGTGTAATGCTCCTGGAGTATTACCCATCATATTTGCTGCCTTACTTAAGTTTTCTGCTGCCTGAACTTCACCTTCTGCTTTAGTAATAACAGCTGCTTTTTCTCTTTCTGCTTCAGCAACTTTAGCTATAACTCTCTTCATCTCTTCTGGAAGAGAAACATCTTTAAGTTCAACATTTTCTACTTTTACTCCCCAAGGATCAGTAGCTAAATCAATTACTTTACAAATTTCAGCTGATATAGTCTCTCTTTCAGATAATAATTGATCTAATGTTACTGAACCAACTATATTTCTCATTGTTGTTTGAGCAAGTTGACCTACTGCGTAGTAGAAATCCTCTACTTCACATATTGCTTTTCCTGCATCAAAAACTTTGTAATAAATTACTGCATTTATTTTAATTGAAACATTATCTTTTGTAATTGCTTCTTGTTCAGGAACATCAACTGCTTTTGTTCTTATATCAACTTTTTTATAAAATTGAACTATTGGAAGAACAATAACCCATCCAGGATTTAAAACTTTTGAAAACCTACCAAAAGAAAATAATAATCCTCTTTCATATTCGTTAATTTGTTTAATAGAACCAATTAACACCAAGCCTAATAAAATTAAAAATATTATAACATAAACTTCCATAAATCATCCTCCTATTAATATTATAACACAGTGTTCTCTTACATTCATAATTTTTATTATTACGTAATAAAAAAGGATTTAAATCCTTTAATTTATTACTATCCAATGTAAGTTATTTTTACATAACCATTTCCTGTATTTCCAAGCATAGTACCTGCTCCGTTATAAGTCGGAACTTCACTATTACCACTAATTGTAAGTGCGCTATTTAAATAGTATGAACTGTTTAGTAACCATTTAGAAGCATCGGATGCGTTCCCTGTTTGCCAACTGGTAAAAGTACTTGAAGTATAAACCCAACCAGAGCCACCAGCACCAGAGCAGCCATATTCATCAGCTCCTCCACCGTACCAGCCGCCACCACCAGATCCTTGTCGTTTGATTTCCCAACCACCTAATCCGAATAAACCATTCCCTTTATTATCATAACCTGTTCCACCGAATTTATCAGATCCACCATTTGTATATTCTGCATCACCACCAAGTGTTCCGCCACCATAACCGCCAGAACCATTATCAGATCCAGTTCCACCGCCTCCAGCCACAATAACTCTTGCGTATAAACTGTCTGAATTAATACCTATATCTGATGAACCTCCACCAGAAAATAAAGTTCCACTTCCTCCGCCGCCATTATAACCATTTTGGCCACCTACATAAACATAAAGTTTTGTACCACTAGTAAGATAAACAGTTCCTGAACTATATCCACCGTTACCACCATCATTGCTTCCTTGTGCTCCCCAAACCTCTAATTTATAATTTCCAGTCGTTTGTACATTGGCAACATAGTAATTGTTTACATAATTAAATGTGTTTACAGAAGTTGATAAAACATAATTAATAGGAGGCATATTAGTTCTAACATTACTAGGCCATCCAATAGTTAACCATAAATCATTAAATCTATATTTATTATTTTCTGAGTTTTCTTCTATAGTTACACTAATCCAATCGTTATTTAAGAATGCATTATAACCAATACTAGTAACTGAACTTGGGATTGATATGTTCTTTAATTGATTGTAATTAAATGCATACACTCCTATACTTGTAAGATTACTAGGAAGTATTACATTTTCAATGTGATTACCATAAAAAGTATCAGAAGATATTGTTTCTAATTTATTTAACCCGCTCATATCAAGTGTATTAGATATATAATTATCCGCAAAAGCACTGATGCCAATATATTGTATATTTGAATTAGCACCAAAATATACGCTTTCTATTGTACCATTGTAAAAGGCACTGTTACCTATGTTTATCAAATTTGTAGCATAAGAAAAATCAACAGTTTTAATTGGAGTATACGCTAAATACCCCCATATATCTTCTTGTACATTGCACCTTTTGATTATATCATCTTCTCTAATTAAATAATCTAATTGCTTATTTAAATATTCTCCTTCACCAATATAGCATTCCTTTTGTATATCACTTGGGACATTTGTAGTCAAAAATATATAATTAGGGATCATATTATATCTTGACTTATATATGTCAGCGTTTTCAAAAATATCCTCATTATAAATTTTATCATATCCTGCTAATATATAGTCATAGTCAAGAACAAAAGCAGCATCGCCTATTGCAGTAATTGCTTTCCCCCCTATTTCAGCAGGTATCACTATATCTAAACCACAAGATGGATTATCATATCTATATCCAATAATTGTATCTTTATTTTCATTTAGCACAAAGCAAGAACTATTGATTTGTTCCAATTGTTCTAATGAAGTAACACTGCAATCACCTGCTTTTCTTGTTACTTTAATCTCAGAACTATATATTTCTTTTGTGGCGCAATAGTCTCCTTGTGTAACAGCTAAGCCTATATTACCTACTGTATCAATTAATATATAACCATTCTCAGGAAGTTTACCATTAAAATCAAGTAATTCCATGTTTGCACTATCAGTAACACTAAGTGAAATGGAACTAGACATTTCATCATTATCTAACATTTTATTATAATAGTATTGCTTAGATGTTTCTACTAAATTATTAGCTGTTGAAAACAATAAATCTTTTTTCCCTTTAGACAGCATATTATTTATGGAAGGAACTGCAATAACAGCAATAATACCAAGCACTATTACAACTGCCAAAAGTTCTATAAGTGTAAACCCTTTTCTTTTCATACTACCACACACCTTATTTTATTAATTATAGCACGCATATATAAAAAAAAGAAGACATAATCTTCTTTAAATCCAAACACCAAAGCCTACTGCAGCTGTTGCTAAACATAAGCCAACTATCCAAAAAGCTTTTACTATATCACTCTCATTATATCCTTTTTTTTCAAAATGATGATGAAGTGGTGCCATTAAAAACATTTTTTTATGAAATAACATAATTCCTGTCATTTGAATTATTGCACTTAAAGTTTCTATAACAAAAACCCCAGCAACAACAATAAGTGTTATTTCATGATTTGTAAGTATTGCAATTGAAGCAAGTGTAGCACCTAATGAAAGTGAACCTGTATCACCCATAAATACTCTTGCAGGATGCGAATTAAATACTAAGAATCCTAAAAGTGAACCCATTAAGACAAAACAGAAAATTGCTATATCTTGGTATCCTGCTGTATAAGTAGAATTCCAAGCAATTAATCCGAATGCCAAAAAGGCAATTGTTGAAAGTCCTCCAGCAAGTCCATCAAGACCATCTGTTAAATTTACTGCGTTTGAACTTGCAACCAATATAAATAATAGGAATATTCCGTAAAACCATCCCATATTGATATTTACTCCCAAAGTATGGACATTTAATGATGGTTCATTACCTGTTTTCATAAATATATAAAAGAATACTAATGCTATTACTAACTGACCAAACAATTTTTGTATTTCAGTTAATCCTTCATTATTATGTCTTTTTATACTTAAATAGTCATCAACAAATCCAAGTAACGCATAAGCTACAAAGACAAATAAAATTATAAATAAATTTTCATTAAAATGAATTTTTCCCATTATAAGTAATATAATTACGGTAAAGATAGTTGGTATTATGAATATAAGACCACCCATTGTAGGTGTACCATCTTTCTGTTTATGTTTATTCTCTAGATATATGCTTACTTTTTGTTTTATTTTAATTCTTTTTAATATTGGTATTAAAATAAGACCAAAAATTACTGATGAAATAAAACCAATCATCATTGCAAGCATTGCTTTGGCTAAAATTAACACGAAATCATCTCCTAATACATTTTTCTACTTCGACTCTGTCATCAAAATAAATCTTCTCTTTACCTATTATTTGATAAGTTTCATGTCCCTTACCAAGTAATAATAGTATATCATTATTTCTTAGCAATTGCACCCCATTTTGAATTGCTTCGCTACGGTTTACAATTATTTGATAATTATCTTTTTCTACACCTTTAATCATATCATCTATTATAATATACGGATCTTCATCACGAGGATTATCACTTGTTAATATTACATAGTCTGATAAATCGGTAGCAATTTTGGCCATAATAGGTCTTTTAAATCTGTCTCTATTTCCGCCACAACCAATAATAACATAAATTTTTGATTTAGCAAAGTCTTTTACGCCATTAATTATATTTTCAACTGCATCTGGAGTATGAGCATAGTCAATAATAATCTTATTTTTATTATAATTAATTATTTGCATTCTGCCTGGTGGAGCTGATAATTTTTTTATAATTTTATACTTATTCTTAATATTAAACTCATCTAATATGACTATTGCATTAAGCATATTATAAATATTATAAACTCCAAGTAACATCATTTCATACTTATTATTATTAACTATAAATTTAGTTTTATTATTGAAAACATAATCTTCTATTACATAGTCTCCCTTAAAAGAACTAATTGTTATTAAATTTTTAAGTTTAATTTTTCGTCCATATTTATCATCAACATTAATTATTCCTTTACCATCTTTTTTTAATTTTTTAAATAATTTCTTTTTAGCATTAAAATACCTTTTTAGACTTTTATGATAATCTAAATGATCTTCTGTTAAATTAGTAAATATAGCATAATCAAATAATAGTCCCTCTACTCTTTTCATATCAAGAGCATGACTACTAACTTCCATTACAACTACCTTACATCCCTTTTCTTTACAAGTTAAAAGCATATCATATATGTCTAATAATTCTGGAGTAGTATTATTTAAAGTTACAACTTTATCATCTAGATAAAAACCTATTGTGCCTATATAGCCACATTTTATTCCGGCTTTGTTTAATGCTTGATAAATTAAATAAGCACTAGTTGTTTTTCCGTTAGTACCAGTTATTCCGATTAACTTGAGTTCACTTATTTCTTTATAATAATTATTTTTCAAATATTTTATTAAATACTTTTTTGTATCTTTTACAGTTATAGTTTCTACTGGATACTTACCATGTTCTACTACTACTTTTGTTGCACCATTTTTTATAGCTTCATTTACATAATCATGACCTTTTCCTAAAGCAACAAACGTATCGCCACATTCTATTTTCCTCGAATCTATTTTTATGTTCAAAAAAACACCCCCATATATTATATGTGAGTGTCCAAATATTGCCTAAACAGATATTTTATTTAATACTTCATTTACTTTATTTCTATCATTGAATGGAATTTTTTTATCTTTCATAATTATAAATTCTTCATGACCTTTTCCTAATATAAGTAATACATCTTCGTCTTTTAATAAAGAGATACCTTTTTCAATGGCTTTTCCTCTATCAATTACTACTTCATAATTTTTATTGGTATTCCCCTTTATCATATCTTCAACAACATCCATTGGATCTTCATCATGAGGATCATCCATAGTTACTATAGCATATTTAGCCTGATCTGTTACTAATTTCATCATAATAGGTCTTTTAGTACGATCGCGGCTACCAGTACATCCAAATACAACATATATATTATTATGTTTTATTTTTTTTACTGTGGATAAAATCTTTTCTATAGCATCTGGAGTATGAGCATAATCTACAATGATACTATTAGTATTATATTTAATTATATCCATTCTACCTGGTGGACATGTTAGTTTTGATATAACTCTTATTATACTTTCTTTTGTTATATTCATATTTTCAAGAATTATAATAACACAAAGTAAATTATATATATTATATTCTCCAAGTAAAGGTGAATTAATTGTAATTACTTCCCCATTATGAACATAATTAAAAGTTGTTCCTTGATTATGATAGAAAGTAGAAGTAACTTTATAATCACCGCCTGTTATTCCGTAATAAATAGTATTGGCAGATTTAAAATAATCTTTATATTTATCATCATAATTAACAATAGATATACCATCTTCTACTACTTTATCAAACAATAAAGTTTTTGCTTTAGCATAATTTTCCATAGTCTTATGTTCGTCAAGATGATCTTGTGTTAAATTAGTAAATACAGCGTATTTAAATGGTATGTTATCTACTCTACCTCTAACAAGGGCCTGACTACTTACTTCAAGAACCATACTGCGATAACCACTATCATAAGCTGCAATAAGCATATCATAAATATCACAAATATCTGGTGTTGTATTTGGTAAATCCATTACTTTACCATGTTCTAAGTATAATCCAACAGTACCTATATAACCACATTTTATTCCTAATTTATTTAAAGCATCATATAGAAGATAAGCGCTTGTTGTCTTACCATTAGTACCAGTAATACCGATTATGGTCATTTCACTTAAATATTTTCCATAATTTTCATTAAGATAATTTGCTAAATATAATCTTGTATCTGGCACTACTTCATAAGGAATACTATAATCTCCTTTGTCCATTACAATAAGCTTTGATGCTCCCAAAGAAATAGCTTTATTAATATATTCGTGTCCATCACTATTAAAACCACGAAGAGCTATAAATATATCTCCCTTATTAATTTTTCTTGAATCTGCTTTTATATTTATCATATTATCACCTATACCCATTATATATTATTTTGCTATATTAAACAATAATCTCATATATTATCTGATACTAATTATATTTATCAATTTCTACTACATAATTATCTTTTTTTGACTTATATAACTCGTTTCTTACAATGAATTTACCAACTTTTCTAATTGATAAAATATCCCCTGTTTTTAATATTTTATTAACATTAGTAACTTCGCTGTAATTAATAAGTACCATTCCATCTTTTATATAATCACAAGCACCACTTCTACTTAAATGTGCAAGTTTACTAATAAAGACATCAATTCTATAACTTGGTACAGTAATACTTAATTTAGTAAATCTTTCTCTAAGCAAAACCATATTATTAACTTCAATCAATTTAACCTTTTTATTCTTAATAGTATATAAACTACTTTCTAATAAAGAATTTAGTCTCGTTAAATTAGTTAGATAAATAGATTCATCTTCTATAAAGATATCTCCTATTGTATCTATATCAAGTCCAATTGAAAATAAAGTACCTAGCACATCTGAATGACTAATACCATTTATTTCAGCTTTATATATTGTTACAAAATTATCATAATCACCAAAATAAATTATACTTTTATCGCAATTATCATTTGGTTTATAAATTTCATAATTAATTTTTGAAAACTTTAAAGTATCTTCAGCAAGTTTTAGCATTCTTAAATCTAAGAAATTTGTATAAGTACTAATACCTGTTTGATCATACTTTAAATACTTATCTAATATATTTGAAATTAAAATTCTTTCTTCTTTTATTTTAAATCTTTTCAGGACACTATTCTTATCCATAAATTACCTTTTATTAAAGTATTCTCCAAAATTTTTTATTTTAACTTTAGGTATCTCTTCTAGTTTACCAATTGTTATATCATCAAGAGGCATACCATACTTTATTTTTTCAAATTTTGTTAAACTGTTAAATCCTTCCATTCTTATTATATCATCTTCACAAAAATTGTTACTTGATATTTGCTTAAATCTAATTATTGGATAATTTATTTTTCCATCTTTATTATAATAATTTTTAACCATTTTATATAATTCTTCATTAATATTAAGCTTACTATTTTCTTGTAAAGAAGGATAATCATTTAAAAAGTAAGATATCATAACTTTAGACATAATTTCAGCATTATATTCAGTTATAAAATCATCATAAAATCTATCATATAAATGATTTTGCCACCTAAATATATAAGCATCTTCTAAAAGAATTTGTCTTATAAGTGGATTTGTTTCTTTTATAGAACGTATAATCATTTCTTGCTTCGCATGAGTTAGTTCATGAAAAAGCATTTCTAAAAACCTTATACACATAATTAAAACTTCAATTTCAGTTAACTGTTCAATTCTTTTTTCTTTAACAATTAACATTCTATTAAAAGTATTATTGCGACTAATAGTTATAGACAAATGTTTAGGACTATATGCTACTAAAGTATCTGGGCTTCTTGAAAAAGAAATAGCTTTAACAACTTCATTTAATTCTAGTATATCTACATAATTAAAAATAAAGTACTCTATAAAGTCTTTACTAATTAATTTTTTGTTGTTATAACAGTCCAGTAATTCTTCTTGCATAATATCCCCTCCGTCAAAATAAATTTGATATATTATAACACAAAAAAAGATAAGCAATAGCTTATCTTAATATAAATTCATTATTATCTACATCAACTGTTAATGTACTATTAAATCTTATATTATCATTAATAATATTACTTGCAATTAATGTTTCAATATTTTGACTCACAAACCTCTTTATTGGTCGTGCTCCATAATTTTCATCATAAGCATTATCAATAATATATTTTTTAGCATTATCAGTAAGCATGACTTTTATCTTCTTATCAGATAATCTATATTCTAATTCTCTAATAATTTTATCCAAGATAGAATATACAACATCTTTAGATAATGAATTAAAGATAATTATTTCATCAATACGGTTTAAAAATTCTGGTTTGAAAGTGTGTTTCAATTGTTCATTAATTAATTCTTCAGAATTGTTTTTATTCTCTAATATATGCTCACTACCTAAATTTGAAGTCATAATAATAATTGTATTTTTAAAATCTACTGTTCTTCCTTGACTATCAGTAATACGACCATCATCAAGAATCTGAAGAAGTATGTTAAAGACATCTTTATGAGCCTTTTCTATTTCATCAAACAGTACAATGCTATATGGATTTCTTCTTACAGCCTCTGTTAACTGTCCTCCTTCATCATAACCAACGTATCCTGGAGGAGCACCAACTAATCTTGATACTGAGAAACTTTCCATATACTCACTCATATCTATTCTTACCATATGTCTTTCATCATCAAATAATTCATATGCTAAAGTTTTTGCTACTTCAGTTTTTCCTACTCCAGTTGGTCCTAAGAATATAAATGAACCTATTGGTCTATTTGGATCTTTAATTCCAGCTCTTGCTCTTATAATGGCATTACTTACAAGTTTAATAGCATTATCTTGTCCTTTTACTCTTCTTTTCATATTATCTTCTAAATTAAGTAATTTATCTTTTTCTCCACCTACTAGTTTACTAATTGGAATATTTGTCCATCTAGAAATAATAGCCGCAATAGATTCATCATCAATAGTATCACTAAGTATTTCTGATTTATTTTGTTTTTGAAGTGAACTTAGTTCTTCTTCTAATTTAGGAATAATACCATGACGAAGTTTAGCAGCAAGTTCTAAATCATAGTTGTTTTCTGCTTGCTCTAATTTAAACTTGTTTTTTTCAATTTCACTTTTCTTTTCTTTTAAAAGACTGTTAATTCTTTTTTCTTGTTCCCAATCACTTCTTAATTTTTGTTCTTCTTCTTTTAAACTATTTAGTTTATTATTTATCTCTTCAACTCTTTTTTTAGAAAGTTCATCTTTCTCTTTCTTTAGTGATGTATATTCGATTTCAAGCCCCATAATTTCTCGATTAAGTTTATCTAATGAAGTTGGAACTGAGTCCATTTGAACTCTAATAGTAGCACATGCTTCATCAACTAAATCTATAGCTTTATCTGGTAAAAATCGATCAGTAATATATCTATCTGATAAAGATGCTGCTGCTACTAAAGCACTATCTTTTATATCAACACCATGATATACTTCAAAACGATGTTTTAATCCTCGAAGTATAGTTATAGTATCTATAACAGTAGGCTGTCCTACTAAAACTTTTTGAAATCTTCGCTCTAAAGCTCCATCTTTTTCAATATATTTTCTATATTCATTTAAAGTAGTTGCTCCAATACAATGTATCTCTGATCTTGCAAGCATTGGTTTTAACATATTACCAGCATCAAGTGCACCATCAGAACCTGCACCTACTATCATATGTATTTCATCAATAAACATAATAATTTTTCCATCAGAATCTTTTACTTCTTTTAATACTTTTTTAAGTCTTTCTTCAAATTCTCCACGATATTTAGCGCCAGCTATTAAAGAGCCTAAATCAAGTTCCCAAATTATTTTATCTTTTAAACTATTAGGAACATCGCCTTTTACTATACGATGAGCTAGTCCCTCAACAATAGCTGTTTTACCAACTCCTGGTTCACCAATTAATACAGGGTTATTCTTTGTTTTTCTAGAAAGTATTCTAGTAATACTAGAGATTTCATCATCTCTACCTATTACTGGATCTACTTTTCCATCTTTAACACTTTGAACAATATCACGACCATATTTTTCTAAAACATTTTCATCTTTATTTTCAAAATCCATAATATCCCTCCCTTTTCTACTAAAAAAGTGAATGTAACTACATTCACTGATAATTATATCACTATTTTAGCACTTGTCAAGTGCGGCTGCTAATTAGTTTTTTAGTCTTTTCTTTTTCTATAAAAGCAACTTGATCATCGCCTACAATCGATACATACTCTTTACCTGTCTTAGATAATTCATAATTAACTATATCTTTAATAGTAATTGATTCACCATCTATTTTAAGTTCATGTGCATAATATTTTTTGACCATATCTCTTATAATTCCATTTATTTTTCCTAAAATACAAGTTAAATCTAATATTAGTTTTTGTCCATCATAGTGTGCATTAGCAAATTTCAAATCATTATATCGATCAAGAATTAATTTATACTCTAATAAATAAGCATTAAGAGAAATTTTATCATAACCTAACTGTTTCGCATTTGTTTCATCAATATAGTGACCAACTCTTGATAAAAAAGTTCTATAATCTAAACAATTAAACAAGAATACTATACTATTAATTTTCTTATTACAATTATCATTATTTAAAATTATTTTTTTTATATCTTCAGGTACTATTTCCTTATATACATATCTTTCATCTTCATGATTGCTTTTATTATAAGGAAGACCTTTTTCCATAGCTTTTGATCTTTCTCTATATGTCAAAGGCTCAACAAGAAATTGATTCTCACACAAAAAACCAATACCATTTTTTATAAAAGTCTCATAACCAGTATATCCATTTCCTATTAAGGATGCATCAACTACTGATACCCAATTACGAGCATTACCACCATTAAAATTTTTAACGCCATCTATTTTTTTATCACGCAAAGTTGAAGCAGATAATATTCCATTTTCTAAAATAGAACGCAATTTAAAAAAATCATAACCTATACCATGAATGCAATCATTATAACTGCCATTCACTTCTTTTAAATTTACTTCCTTAACGTAATTATCTGTATAGAAATCATTTATCTCTCTAGATAATTGAATTAATTTTTTTGATTCATTTAATCTCAAAAATCTTTCATCTAAACCAAAACAATATCCGTCAACAAACCTATTTCTGTCAAGTCCATCAGCATCCTTTAACACGCTATTTAATTTAATAAAAGTACGATATGCTTCTCTATATAATGGATTACTTTCTAAATCAGAATTATCAAAACATTCGAAATAATATTTAAATGAGCAATCACTTTTTTCATCATTAACTGAGTGACTATCTACAATTGCTTTTAGCATGTTTAAATTTTTTGCATCTTTATATATATCACTATCAACAGCATTTTCAATTCTGTAAGCTGATGCAAATCCATGAAGTGAATCATTAGTATCATTTTGTCTACCAATATCATGGTAAAGAGCAGCATCAATTATAATTTGCATTTCTACTTTATTTAAATTTGATCTCTTTCCTATTATAAAAGCAAAAAGACAAACTTTTTCACTATGATAAAGTCCATGTATTTTACTTTGATATAAACATTCTTGTTTTATGTTTCTAATTATTTCTAAATATTCTTTCTTTTCATTTTCCGACAAATAATCATCGGCGACACTATTTTCTTCTTTTAATATTTTCTCTATTAATCTTTCCATCTGTTTTATCCTCTACTAATTCGTTTTCATAAGAGCTTATATTATGTGTTTTAAGTATCTCTTCCTTTGTTAACATGAAATACTCCATTGGTTTTTTAGGATCATATGTTGGGTCACAATAATACCAGTGCCCTTCTATTTTCACTCTTAACATAGAATGATTTGTTCCATTAAATATACCATATTTCTTATCACTACAGTGAACGTTTATATTTTCTATATTAAGCATATCTAGCATAAAAGCCATTAAATTAACAACACCTTCACAATTAGCTAGTTTAAAATGATATGCATTATAACTACTATGTAAAGAAGCAAAATTTTTTTCCATATATTTTGGAATTTGTCTTTCTTCTAAAATTATCTCATAATATTTATTCATACGTCTTCTTAATTCATCTTCAGCAAATTTAATATTACGAGTCACATATGAAAAAGCAAATAAAACTTTTTCAAATTCTGTACGTTCATATATTTTATTTCTTTCAAAAAATTGATTAAGTTTCATAAACATTTCGGCTAAATTACGATTATCCAAAATTGTTAAATCAACAAAACCATTTTTTTCAGCAAATTTTAAAAAAGTTAAACCTAAAATAAAGCTATCACTTAAGGCTTTTGCCATATGTACATTTCCGTTTACTATATTATTATACATTTTTATATCAAGTATATTTGGTGATGTTGAAATTGTATTATCTATATATTTATTTATATCTATGCTTGTTTGAATGTTATTACCGTATATAATTACCTCTTGTAA
>JAEWBI010000026.1 GCA_023391185.1 Bacillota bacterium
TGGAGTTAAGTCAGTTAGTAACTTATATATGGTTACAACAAGGATTTTATGCTTTAATATATCTTTACTATAAAGATAAAGAAGTTATTAATATGATAAAGTCTGGTGATGTAGCATATGAACTTTGTAGACCTCAAAATATTTATTTTAAATGGTATGCAAGAATATATGCTTCTAAGTTAGCTGATGTATTATTAAGATTTATGCCACTTTTAACTTTTGCCTTTCTTATACCAAGTCCACTTAAATTATCATTACCATATAGTTATCTATCTTTAATACTTTTTGCTATAGCGCTTATTATGTCATCATTTTTAGTTACAGCTGTAATAACTTTATATCATGTACTTACTTTTTATACTTTAGAATCAGATGGAGTAATGGGAATGTTTGTAACTGTATCAGAAGTATTTTCTGGTGCTATTGTACCACTTCCATTTTTTCCATCATTTCTAAAAAAAGTTGCTGATATACTTCCGTTTCACTATATAGCTGATTTCCCTTTCAGAGTATACTCAGGTAATATTCCAAGTAATGAATGTTACACTTTATTATTACAAGAATCTATATGGATAATAGTAATAATAACAATAGGGTATTTATTAGCAAAAAATGCTATTAAAAAAATAATAGTACAGGGAGGTTAGCATGAGATTATATTTATATTATTTAAAAATGCATCTTAAATCTAAGATGCAATATAAAGTATCATTTATATTATCATTTGTATCTCAAATACTAGTTTTTTTTACTTATTATTTTGTTATATTAGCTTTATTTAATAGATTTAATAATATTAAAGGATTTACTATATATGAAGTTCTTCTTACATTTGCTGTAATACAGTTTGGTTTTTCAATTAATGAGACATTTGCTAGAGGAATAGATCATTTTGATAGACTTATTGTAAAAGGAGAATATGATAGAATATTAGTAAGACCTAGAAATTTATTATTACAAGTTCTTGGTTATGAAATTGATTATACAAAGATATGTAAGATACTTCAGGCTATAATAGTATTAATTATTGCTGTTATTAATATTGATGTAGCATGGAATATTTATAAAGTTATTACTTTAATATTAATGTTAATATCTTCAATATTAATATTCTTTGGAATATTCTTACTTGCTGCATCTTACTGTTTTATAACAGTACAAGGATTAGAAGTAAGAAATGTATTTACTGATGGTGGTAAACATATGTCACAGTATCCAATAGGAATATTTAATAAAGGATTTATATGGTTTTTTACATTTATAATTCCATATGCTTTTGTTAATTATTATCCACTTCTATATATACTTGGTAGATCTGATAATCAGCTATATATAATAAGTCCTCTTCTAGTAACAATCTTTCTAGGAATATCATTTATTGCCTTTAGAATAGGCAGTAAAAGATACACTAGTGTTGGTTCTTAAAATAAACCTATCATATTGCCACTACTCAAGTGTTGATTTTCAAAAAACAATTTTAAAAAGTTTGTTGATATATAATGCGCAAATTATCAAAATATGTTAAAATGTATTTATGAAGAAGTTATATCATATTGATTTTAACTTCTCTTTTTTTTAAAAAAAGGAGTATCTTAATGAATAAATTAAAAGAGCAAAAAAGAATATTACTAAAAGAAAAATTACCAAATTCAGAAAAAGAAGCAAAGAAAATTGCTGAAGAAAGAAATGTATCAAATAAGTTTGAAGTTTTTTATTCATCTTCACCTATATCTTCAAACATACAAAATTTTATATTAGATGAAAAAAAACTTAAAAAAGTGATTAATATATCAAATAAAAATATAAACTATATTTCAAAAACACTTATTTCTTCAAATAAAATTAAAGACATAAATCTTTCTAACAATATTATATTAGAACAATTAAGTAAGTTACAAAAAAGTGAAATATATTACATGGAAAAATTTAATTTTAATTTTAATTTTTATAGCGATATAGTTAAATTATATAATAGATATGACCGCCAATTTAATGCGTATTTTTTAAGTAGAATAATTTCAAAATTTATTTTTAAAAATTATATAGATTTACAATTTAGACTGATATCAAAAATAGAGATATTGAATAATAATAAAATCTCTAATTTACAGAAATTTTATAATTTTGTTGCTAATGATATTGCTAGTTTTCAATTTAAAACAGTGGAATCTTTCAAAAGAATAGGAATAATAGAGGAACGTACATTTGATAATGATAATGTCTTTATAGAAGCAAATTTATATGGTAAAATTTCTCAAGGATTAAGTCCTGTATATAAAGTTGATTTTGTAGAATCAGCAGAAGATGTCTATAAAAAGACATTGGTGTCGGACATATATGATGCTGCAAAAGAAATTGTTAAAAATATAATAGAAATTGATAAGAAATCTCAACTTAGTGGCAAATGTATAATTAAACCAACTGTTGATGTTATGTCTATTTGTTTTAATTTACCTACTTTGATTGCTGATGATGAACAAAAATTTTCTAATATTATTGATTGCTTTTATAAGACAGTATGGGAGAATCGAACAAAGATGGAAGAATATATAGATATTAATGACTTAAATTTTATTAATGATTTGCGAAGATATTACTTTCATGATTTGGAGCATGGTAAAGAAAGAGAATATAGACCCAAATACTTAGCGGTTAGTAATTTTTTTAAGTTGGCTATAAATAAAAAATATCCTTCTAATAGTAAAGAATGGCAAATATCTCAACTCTATCTATATAATACTATTTTAGGTATTTTATCAAATCTAGATCTAAAAATTAGTGAATAATTTAAATATTTTTTATTACACTTTTAAAACCATATATATTCCTTAATGTTGTCAGTAACACTTTGCAAGAGTTAATTTCAACATATTTGGAAGGGCAGTAAAAGATACACTAGTGTAGGTTCTTAAAATGCAAGTATAAAATATTGACACTAGCAAATATTAATAATATAATATAATTAACTTTTATCAAGAATGAGGGAGAGAGTTAGCTCGGTGAACTCATACCAACCTGCTAAGCAAGGTGGTAATGCTAACATCGATGATGGGTATTTATAACTAAAATATAAAAACTCATTCATGAGTTTTTTCTTTTTGATAAAAGAAGGAGGAGGAGTTTTTATGAAATATTATTTTACTAGTGAATCAGTAACAGAAGGGCATCCAGACAAGATTTGTGATAAGATTGCAGATAAAATACTTGATGAAGCACTTACTATTGATAAGTACAGTAAAATGGCTGTAGAAGCCACTATTAAAGATAATCTAATACTTATTTATGGTGAAGCTAATACTAAAGCTAAATTAGATTATGAAAAGATTGCTAAAGAAGTTGTTAAAGAAATAGGTTATACTGAAGAGTTTGAAGTTATAACTAAAGTTGGAGGACAATCTTTAGAAATTAATAATGCTGTAGTAAAAGATGAGATATGTGCAGGAGATCAAGGCATTATGTTTGGATATGCTTGTGATGAAACAAAGGAGTATATGCCACTCGCAATAGTACTAGCAAGTAAACTTGCTAAGCAGTTAACTAAAGTTAGAAAAGAAGATAATAATAGTCCACTTAGACCAGATGGAAAGACGGAAGTAACAGTAGAGTATATAGATAATAAACCTACTAGAGTTGATACTATTATTATTGCATCTCAGCATATAGAGTCTATATCTAAAGAAGATTTAGATGATTATATAATTAATAAAGTTGTTAAAGAAATAGTACCATCATCTTTAATGGATGATGATACAAAGATATTAATTAATACTAGTGGCTCATTTATTATAGGAGGGCCATTTGGCGATTCAGGAACAACAGGTAGAAAAATAATCGTTGATACTTATGGTGGATATTCTAGAGTAGGTGGAGGATGTTTTAGTAGTAAAGATCCATCTAAAGTAGATAGAACTGCTGCATATTACTGTAGATATGTTGCTAAGAATGTAGTTGCACATAATTTAGCTAGTAAATGCGAACTACAAGTTAGTTATGCGATTGGGCAAAGTAAACCAATATCACTATTTATAGAAACATTTGGTACTAATAAAGTATCATTAGAAGAAATATACTCTTATATAAATAATAACTTTGATTTTACTTTATCTAATATGATAGAAGAATTAGATTTATTAAAACCAATATATTATCAATATGCTGCTTACGGTCATTTTGGCAGATTAGATTTAAATCCTACATGGGAAAGAATAAAGAATTAATGAAAAAAGTTAGTATCTCTACTAACTTTTTTTGTTTGTTATAATATCAATTAACTTTTTAACACTATAGTTTGGTATACTTTGATTTATTAAGGCAAGACCTATATATCTTTTTGGCATCTTTGGAGTTACCTTTATTTCGTATAGTTTATTACTATTTAAATCATCAGTAATAAATTCTTTAGTAGCGTAACCAATCCCAAAACCAGATTTAACTAGGTCCATGATTAAATTATAACTTACTACTTCAAGTTTAGGAATAAGTTTAGTATCGTTATCTTTTAGAAAGTTATTTAAAAAGTTTCTAGTATTAGAAGGAGATTTCTGAAATAGTAATGGATACTTATTTAGTTCATCTAATTTAACATGTCCTTTGGTTAAATCATAATACTTTTTATTACCTACAAATATATCTTGAACACTCTCAACTGGTATTATTTTAATATCTTTACTTTCTTCCATTGGCAAGTTAAGTAATAAAACATCTAGATTGCCATTTCTTAAATCTTTAATTAAATTATCAGTAAGATTATTAACTATTTGAATATCTATTTTAGGATATTCATTATGAAAGTATTCTAAATATGGCATTAAAACATGCCTACTTACAGTAGTAGAAGCACCTATTCTTATAATACCGCTGTCTAAATTTTTGAGGTTAGTTAGTGCACTTTCACCATTACTTATACTATCTATTCCTTTTTTAACATAGTCAAAAAGTATTTTACCTTCGTCAGTTAATAATACTCCATGTTTAGTTCTAACAAATAAACTAAGACCTAACTGACTTTCTAAATTCTTTATTTGAAATGTTACAGCTGGCTGAGATATAAACAGAGTATCAGCTGCCTTGGAAAAACTTCCACTTATAGCGACAATGTAAAATAAACGATATAGTTCTAAATTAATATTCATATATAAAATCTCCTTATACTTAATATAAATAACATATATTATATTTATATCACTTATTATACTATAATACAATTAGAAAGAGAAAAAACTTTCTTAAGGAGGAATAAATATGGCAAGTCATGCAGGAGCAATATACACAATAAAAACTAAGAATGGATATATTAGTGAAAACAATACTTACACAGATGATATAGAAAAGGCAATAACATTTGGATTTGGGATGTTTGCTTTTACAGATGCTTCTATAGCTTTGCAGAGATTAGGATTTAAAGAAGAAAGTGCTAGTTATTATACAGTAATACCTTCGTATGATACTAGGGAATGTATTATAGAGGATAGATTTAAATTATTAGGATTTAAGTATCCTGAATCTTGTGAAAAAGCATCATATTATTATAAAAGAACTAACTCAAATGATTATAATGATTTTCTTAAGGGATTAAAACAATTAGATGAGGAGGTGAATTTATTTTATCAAAATAGACCAGTAGATGATAAAACTGTATTTAATGGTGAAATTATCAAATTGAAAAAAATAGAAAATTCAGAAGAACAACAGTTTTCAGAATGCATAATTAGTGAGCTATATGGAATGAAAAAGAAAATAACAAAATTATCATATAGGTTAAAAAAACTACCATTAGAAAAATATTTTGATATAGGTACTGATGAAAAAGAGATTTATAAATTATATAATGAAGAACTACTTAAAATTGTAAGGGATAAAGTAACAAGTAGTATTTATAAAGATTCTAAAGTGGATAAAGATATTTTTTTAAATATTGAATTAAACGGTAGTTTATTAAATGTTTATACAAGTGGCAGACTTTATTATAAAGATGTTTTAGAAATAATAAGAGATTATTATGAAAAGCATCAACTTCACATAACAAGAATGTTTGGAAGTTATATATTAATTAAAGGTGATAAGAATAGTTTGACTGCAATAAAAGCAACGCCAATTCCTATTAAGTACTGCCCTCTAATGAAGAAGTTATTAACAGAAGTAGGCGGTGAAACTGCAGAAAAATTACTTAGTACTTTAAGTAATGAAGATGAAGTAATTCAAACTAAATTAATGTGTGACTTAATAAATGAAGTTGTTATTAAAGGTGGATATTTTGATAGTAATAGACCACTTAATTCTTGTGAAGCAAATGTATTATTTGGCGCTTCTGAAACTATGTCTTCAGCTTTTAAAGATAATTTAATTGATGCAGCAGTTATTGTGTCAAACAACTTAGGAACTATAATTACAACTAATTATAGTAATACACAAGGGTCTGTAAAAAGAATGACTGGGCTTTTTTATACAAGTCCTTCTAAAGACATTATGAAGACAGCTTATGAAGCTGGTATCATTCCTGTTTTTCCTTATACAGCTGAAATCGACCAACTAGAAGGAGTTAAGAAAGCAATTAGTTTAGGATATAAAAGAATAGCTGTATCAGTAGCTGCAGATGATAATTACTTACATGATGAAATAAGTAAACTTGAAAAAGAAAACAACATAATTATATATAAGTTTGGTTTATGCTCAACAGGTATTGATGAAAAAACTGCCACTATTATGAAAGATAATGCTGATGTTATTTGGTCTTGCGCGTCAAAACAAGTTAAAGAATATGTAGAACCAAACGCTATTGCGCAGGTAGGCTTAAAAATACCAGTTCATATAATGACTAAACAGGGCTGGGAGATTATCAAAAATCATTTACAAAGAATGAATAGTGATATTAATTATGATGAAGTTAAGCTCGCAAGGGCAGATGATAAACCAATTTTTATTAATGATAAAGACAAAATAAAATTACTAGTTAAAAAGAATATTTCTAATTGTACTGACTGTCCACATCCATGTATCTAAAACTTTTATAAATTATGATATAATTTAACTAGGAGAATACTTATGAAAAAATATGATATATTACTATTTGATTTAGATGATACCTTGATTGATAATACTGAAAATATTAGGCATGCTTTTAAAGTAATGCTTGATTATATGGGAGATACTTATTCTGACGATAAATTTAATAGGTGGAGTAATCTTGACAAACAATTCTGGATTGATAGAAAAGATGGTAAAATTATTGTTCCCGAGGAGTATAAAGAACCATTAGAAAAGAAAGTAAGATGGATTCGTTCACAAAGATATATCTTATATTTTAATAATGATATAACTTTAGATAAGGCTATGGAAATTAATGATTTATATCTAAATGCCCTTAATGAAATAGTACTACCTATAGATGGAGCAAAAGAAATTTTAGAATATTTATCTAAAAAATATATCATCGCAGTAGCAACTAATGGTCCATCTGTAGCAACCACAAATAAAGTTAGAAAAATAGGTTGCGAAGAATATATTGATCATATATTTGCGGCTGACATGTTTGGGTATATGAAACCATCTACAATATTCTTTGATGGTGTTAAAGAAGCGTTAGGTGAACTAGATAGTAATAAATATCTAATGATAGGTGATTCACTTAAAACAGATGTTTATGGAGCTAGTAGATCAAATATGGATTCATGTTGGTTTGATAGAGATGAGGAAATACTTACAAACGAGGATAATCCAACTATAATTATTAAGAAATTAACTGATCTAAAAAATTATTTGTAATTTTTATTTTAATAATAGGTTGAAAGAGTATGCATACATGCTCTTTTTTTATATTATGATATAATAAACAAACTTAAAGGAAGTGGTTTTATGAATGTACTTGACTACATTAGAAGATATGGTAATTCAAGTTTTGAAAAAAAAGTTTTTACAGAACTAGATAATATTGTTTTTTCATTACTTTCATATGTATATTATGATGGTATAGTATCTACTAATAGTAGAAATAAAATGGCTTTAAAAGAAGTAAGAGATTTCTTTTTTAAGATGCATCCTGCTAGTGAAATAAGGAAAAATCTTCTAGCAACTAGAAATGCTATAAAGCTATTAGATGAAGTAAGTAAAACAAAAAGATATAGAGATGTTCTAATGTATAACTACGTTAGTATTTCAGATAAAAGTCAGCAGTTTTGTGCTATTACTTTTGAAATTAATCCCAAACTAATTTATGTTTCATTTGAAGGAACAAATCATTTGATTAGTGGCTGGGAAGAAGATTGTATGATGGCTTACATGTTTCCTGTGGGAGCTCAAAGAAATGCTATTAGATATTTAAACAGGAACTTTACATTTAAAAATTATAATATTATTGTAGGAGGTCACTCTAAGGGCGGAAATTTAGCTCTTGTATCTTCAATGTACTGTAACTTTTTTGTTAAGTCAAAGATAATTAAGATTTATAATAATGATGGTCCTGGGCTTAGACAAGAACAAATAGAGTCAAAAAATTATAAAAGTATAAAAGATAAATTAGTTCATATAGTACCTAATTATACTATTGTAGGACTACTTTTAAGACATAGTAATAATTATTTAGTAGTTAAGTCCAGTAGACTTGCTTTATTTGCGCATGATGCTTTAACATGGCAAATAGATGATGATAGGTTTATACCAGCTAGATTAAGTAAGTTTAGTAGAGTATTAGATGAAGGCTTTATTAGATGGTTAGATAAGTATGATGATGGAAAAAGAAAAGAATTTGTTGATTATGTTTTTGAAATATTTGAGAAGAATAATATTAGTAGTTTGATGGAAATAGTAGAGAATAATAGACTAATACTTACTCTATTAAAGGAAACTAGAAATATTCATTCAGTAGTAAAAGAAATGTTAAAAGATTTAGTGGTAGTTTTAAGACAATGTAATAAAGAACAATTCATATTTAAGATAGATAAAGAGGAGAAACTTAAATAGTTTCTTCTTTTATTAGGAATAAATAAGAAAGTATGTTATAATAAGGCGTCTTTAAAAACGAGGAAAGAATAAAAAGAGGTAATATATATGAAATTTGAACAATTAGGTTTAAAAGAACCACTATTAAAAACATTAAATAATGAAGGGTATGTTGACCCAACTCCTATACAAGAAAAAACTATTCCAGTAATATTAAATGGTAAGGATATATTAGGTTGTGCTCAAACAGGAACAGGTAAAACGGCTGCTTTTGCACTTCCAATCATTCAAAAACTTCATGAAAATTATAAATTTGAAGAAGTTAAACCAATTAGATTTTTAATACTTACTCCAACTAGAGAACTTGCGATGCAAATTAGAAACAACATTAGAACTTATACTTTAGGTACTAAATTAAAATGTAGTGTTATTTTTGGTGGAGTAAATCAAACTTCACAAAAAGAAGTTCTTAAAAAGGGTGTTGACATTTTAGTAGCAACACCAGGAAGATTACTTGATTTAGTTAACCAAAAAAGTGC
>JAEWBI010000031.1 GCA_023391185.1 Bacillota bacterium
TTTAGTACTGGATCTTCTGATAAACCCATACACATTTTCATAGGACTTGATAAATTATTTAAATAATATGTTTCTTGAATAGGAATTCCTAAATATTCCAAATTCGATTCTAAATCCATAATAGGCACTTGAAAGGGTGCTCCAAGTGGAGTAAAGTCAAACATTCCAACTGCAAGTTTGTATGCATATTCTGTTAAGAAAGCACCCTCTGCAATATATTTAACTGGAATTTTATTTACTGTAGCTGGAATTTTTATATCCGTAGAACTACATGATGCATTTTTATAATCATAGCCAATTATTGTGTCTCCAGCAATTTCTGTAGTACCCATTATAAAACATTTAGTATCTGCGGGATCAACTACACAATTAGAATCATAATTAGTAATAGCTAGTGTTTCTATGCTTCCATTACCACAATATTTGCCATTACTTACATTTAGAAGAATTAGTTCACCATTTACATATTTAATTATACCTTTATAGCCTTCAGCATAATCAAGGTCAAGATCATTACTCTCCAAGTATATTTCTCCGCTTGGCAATGTTTTCAAATCATTTTCCGACATATATATTTCAGTAGATCTTATAATACTTCTTAAACTTTCTCTAAAAGAATTAGTTTTAGACTTTTCTATAAGTTTAATAGAAACTGGTGCAATAATTCCAATTATAATACCTACAATAACTATTATTGCTATCAACTCTACTAAAGTAAAACCTTTACTGCTTTTCATACTATCACCTAGTATAAGTATAACATAATGACCTATAAAAAAAAAGATTTATACTTCATTAAAAATGAATATAAATCTGTCTCTTCCTTGCATATCTTTTTCTATTTTTATTTTGCAATTTGGAAAATGATAAAGTGCTATTTCTTTAATTCTTACACCCTGACTCTCACCTATTTCAAAAATAATCATGCTTTTATTATTTAAATAATTTTTAGCATTTTTTAGAATTTCTTCATATTTTTGTAGTCCATTATTGTCAGCGTATAGTGCTAAATGTGGTTCATTTTCTTTAACAATATTCATTATTTCTTCATCCATAGAAATATAAGGTGGATTACTTATAATTACATCATATTTTTTGGTTAAAGGTTTTAATAAATCACCATTATAAAAAGTAATATCTGCATTAAGTTCTTTAGCATTATTTTTAGCAACTTTCAGTGCATCAAGAGAAATATCTACTGCATCCATATTACAAGGTAAGTTTTTCTTAATTGATATAGCTATGCAACCACTACCAGTTCCAATATCTACTATATCAACCTTCTTATCAAAAAATTCATTAATATATTTTATTGATTTTTCTACTAATTCTTCTGTTTCAAAACGAGGAATTAATACATTATTATTAACATTAAATTTAAGACCAAAAAATTCTACATTACCAATAATATACTGAACAGGAATACCCTTAGTTAGCTTTTCTATTGCCTCCTTATATATACTTAAATCATCTAAATACTTATATAAATAGGAAGCTAAACTAGTATCAATATTACTTTGCTTTAACTTTGATACTCCATATTCTATTAAATTATTCTCCACGAAGTTTCAGTGCTTGATCTTCAGTTATTAAGGCTTCAATAACTTCATCAAGTTCACCTTCCATAACTCTATCTAATTGTTTTAAAGTAAAGCCAATTCTATGGTCAGTTACACGGTTTTGTGGATAATTGTATGTTCTTATTTTTTCTGAACGATCACCTGTACCTATTTTACTTCTTCTTTCAGTACCTAACTCTTGTTCTCTTTGTTGGTTCTTGAAATCAAATAACCTTGTTTGAAGAATTTTTATAGCCTTATCTTTATTTTTTATTTGTGATCTTTCAGTCTGAGAATAAACAACAATACCTGTTGGAATATGCGTAAGTCTTACTGCAGAGTCAGTAGTATTAACACCTTGTCCTCCACAACCGCTACTTCTAGTTATGTCAATTCTAACCTCATTCATATCTAGTTCAAAATCTAATTCCTCAGCTTCTGGCATTACTAAAACAGTCGCTGTTGATGTATGAACTCTTCCTTGTGATTCAGTTTCTGGTACTCTTTGAACTCTATGTGCCCCAGATTCATATTTTAACTTAGAATATACACTTTCGCCTTTAATCATAAATTCAATTTGAGCATAGCCACCTGCTTCACCTTCAATTTCTGAAAGTGTTTCAAGTTTCCAACCTTGCTTTTCTGCATATCTTGTATACATACGATATAGATCACCAGCAAAGATATTACCTTCATCACCACCAGCAGCACCACGTATTTCCATAATAATGTTTTTAGCATCATTAGGATCCTTTGGAAGTAAAATGATTTCAAGTTGTTTATCCATAACAATTTTTTTATCTTCTAACTCATTAAGTTCTTCCTTAGCAACTTCACATAATTCTGGATCTTTAACTAGTTCTTTTGCTTCTTCTATTCCCTTTAATACTTTTTTATATTCTTGATACATTTCATATGCTTCTCTTAATAAAGATTGTTCCTTCGTTATTTCTAAAGTTCTTTTAATATTAGAAATAGTTTCAGGTTTCATTACTTCTTCATTAAGTTCATTGTATCTTTTTTCTATATTTTCTAATCTTTCTATCATAATATCCGCCCTCTCGCTACTAAATTATACTATATATTATTATATTTAGCAACAAAAAAAGGATTCTTTCGAATCCATTTTATTAGTATCTGTCGTTGTTATCAAATCTACGATTGTTATTACGTTCAGACTTTTTCTTATCACGACAAGCTTTACATCTAACAGGTTGATTTGTGAAACCTTTTTCAGCATAAAATTCTTGATCTCTAACTGTGAATAAGAATTTTTCTCCACAATCTTTGCAAGTAACTTCGATATCCTTAAGTTCCTTTTCCATGACTATACCTCCTTTTTTGAAATATTGATTATATAATTATTTAGGACACTTTCAAACTGGAAGTAACGAAATAAGTTATAAACCACTTACAGTATAGCATACTTATTTTAAATATGCAACTTAAAAAAATATTTTATTTTATTATTTCATAATATATACTGAGGTGTTTTAATTGAAAGATGTTTTGCTCCTATTTGGAGGACATTCCTATGAGCATGAAGTATCATGCAAATCCGCTAAAAATATATATAATAATATCAATAAAAATATATTTAATGTAACCAGTGTTTATGTATCCAAAACTAGTGATTGGTATATATTTGACAATAATTTTAATGATATCAATATTAGTATGTTAAAAAAAGTGTCAAATATTATAGAATTTTTAAAAAAATTTGACTGCGTATTTAATATCATACATGGAAGTGATGGAGAAGATGGAAAATATATAAGCTTATTTGAAATTTTAAATATAAAATATGTTGGTCCAAATCACTTATCAAGTATGATATGTATGAATAAACATATTACTAAGATTATTTTAGATAAAAATAAAATTAAACAGGTTAAATATGTTCTATATAATGGTAGTATAAAAGAAATTGAAAAAAAGCTTAGTTACCCTTTGATTGTAAAACCTTCATCGGGTGGATCATCCATAGGTATTAGTAAAGCAAATGATAGAATGGAATTAAACAAAGCTATTAAAGATGCAAAAAAATTTGACAACAATATTATAATAGAAGAGTTTATTACTGGGCTAGAACTAGAGTGCGCTGTTCTGCAAGAAAATGAAAAGATTCATGTATCTACTGTTGGGCAAATAAAGCCATCAAGAGAGTTTTATGATTATGATGATAAATATATTATTAATAATTCTAAAACCATAATTCCAGCGTATATAAGCGAGAATACTGCAAATAAAATAAAGAAGATATCAAAAAAAGTCTTTACAATACTAAACTGTAAAGACTTAGCTCGTGTAGATTATTTCTATGACTATAAAAATGATACTATTTACCTCAACGAAATAAATACTCTTCCGGGCTTCACTAATATAAGTATGTATCCTAAATTATTAGAATTTGATGGTTATAGTTATGAAAAAATTATTACAACATTAATTAATAACAATATTAATTCTTAGTATTAAGTTTATAATAATATTCTAATTTTTCATCCGAATAATTAGTTATCTTGCCACTTGGAAGAATTAACATTCTATTTATTCCGATATTTGAAGTAAAAGATGGATTATGACTTACCATAATAATTGTCCCATCATAATTTTTGAAATTTTCAGCAATCGTTTGTTGTGTTTCAGGATCCAAATGATTTGTTGGCTCATCCAAGATAAGAAGATTTGCTTTAGCTAGAAGAACCTTACACAAGGCTACTCTAGCTTTTTCGCCTGGTGAAATAACCTCTATTTTTTTAAATACATCATCGCCAAAGAATAGAAAACTTCCAAGTAAAGTTCTAAGTTCTTTTTCACTATAATCCTTACAATCAATATTTTCTAGAATTGTTTTATTGCTATCAAGAAATTCTAATTCTTGAGCATAATATGCAATATCTGTTTTTGAACCATACCAAATATTTCCTTCACTTGGTTTAAGTAAACCCATAATTAATTTAAGCAAAGTAGATTTACCTACACCATTTTCACCAACTATTAAAAATCTTTCCTTATTGTTTATTAAAAATGATAAATTATTATATAACCTTTCTTTGTTAGGATAATTAAAAGATATATTATTAACTTTAATAGGAATTCTAGAACCTTCACGATTTGGCTTTATATTTAATTTAACTTTATTATATATTCTTTCTCTTGATTGTAGACTTTCTAACTTTTTCGCAAGTTTAATTTCACGATCTTTACCCATTCTTTTTAGATTATGATTAGTAGCTGAAGCGTTTCTTGCCTTTTCAACAAAAGACTTTAGCTCTCTTATCTCTTTTTCCTGTTTATCTATTAGTAAATTTTGAAGTTCTTTTTCTTTTTCATTTTTCTTTTTAAATTCAGTATAGTTGCCATCATAAACTAATAATTTATTTGTTA
>JAEWBI010000036.1 GCA_023391185.1 Bacillota bacterium
AATAATATCCTTCTTCATAAATAAATTCACCTACTATATCTATTATTACATACTTTCAAAAAAAAGAGTGAATTATTTTTCACCCTTTAATAAATTTATAGCAGATCTCATTGTTAAATCATATTTAATCATTTCTAATCCACCAAATGATTTTAAGAATTCATCTTTTGTCATTTGATATTTTTCTGCTAAAGTTGTTGCTTCTTTTTCAGCTTCTTCTTCACTTACAGATAATTTTTCTACTTTTACTATTTCTTCAAGCATTAATCTGTATGTTACTCTATTTTTTGCTTCATCATGCATTTGATCCATTAGAGCTTCTTCATTTGAATTAGTAAATTTAAAGAATTGTTCTAATGTTATTCCTTGCATTTGTAAGTGTTCTTCATATTGATGAACCATTCTATGTGCTTCTTCATGAATCATAGTTTCTGGGATATCAATTTCAACTGTTTTTGCAGCTTCTGCTAATAAATCATCGATATATTTATTATCAGCATCAGTTTCTTTTCTTAATTTAATAGTTTCTTCAACTTGTTTTCTTAAGTCAGCTTCTGTTTCTAAATCAGTCATTCCTAAGTCAGCAAAGAAATCTTTATCTAAATCAGGTATAGAAATTGCTTTTACTTCTTTAATAGTTACCTTAAATACAACTGGAGCACCCTTTAAGTCTTCAGCATGATAATCTTCAGGGAAACTTACATTAATATCTTTAGTTTCTCCCTTTTTCATACCTATTAATTGTTCTTCAAATCCTGGAATAAATGTATGACTACCAATTGTTAAATCGTAGTTTTCACCTTTCCCACCTTCGAATGCTACACCATCTTTAAATCCTTCAAAGTCAATAACAGCTATATCTCCTTCTGCTACTACTTCTTCTTCTTTAACAATGTTTTCAGCATATCTATTACGCATTTCACTAATTGTTTGATCTATTTCTTCTTTAGTAACTTTTACTTCTTGTCTTTTAACTTTTAAACCTTTATATTTACCTAGTTTAACTTCTGGTTTAGTAGTTACAGTAAATACAAACTCAATACCATTTTCATCAACTGATTTTAAAGCTATATCAGGTTGTGCAACTAATTCTAAGCTATCTTTTCCTTCAAAAGCTTTTTTATAAGCTGATTCAAGTACTAAATCTCCAGCATCCATAAATAATGATTCTACACCATATTTCTTCATAAATACATCTTTTGGAGCTTTCCCTGGTCTAAAACCATCTATTTTTGCTTTTTTATTTGCTTTATCAAAAGCTTTTTCTAAAGCATCTTTCCACTGTTTTCCATCAATTTTAACATTTATTTCTGTTACGTTTTTATTTGCCATAAATTTCCTCCCTCAAAACATATCTAGTATATAATAAATCGTTGTTTTTTACAAGTTTTCTAAAGAAAAAAGCACTTATTGTGCTAAAATTTCTAGTATCTTTACATCATAATCATCAGCATCACATTTAACAGTTGCTACTTCGCCAACTTTTTTACCAAGTATTGCTTGAGCAATTGGTGATTCATTTGAAATTTTGTTTTCAAATGGATCTGCTTCTGTTCTACCAACAATTAAATATATTTCTGTTTCTTTGTCGTCTACAAATTCAATTTTTACAGAAGTGCCGATTGAAACTTTATCTTTGCTAATTTTATCTTCACTGATAACCTCAGCAGTTTCAATAATCTTTTCTAACTCAGTTATTCTTGATTCAATAACTGCTTGTTCATTTCTAGCTGCATCATATTCAGCATTCTCTGATAAGTCTCCTAAAGCTCTAGCATCTTTTAATGCTTGAATGTTCTCAGGACGTTTTACTGTTTTTAACTCATCAAGTTCAGCTTGTAACTCTTGTAACCCTTTTTCTGTCAAATAAGTCTTTTCTGCATTTGCCATATCTATTCACCTCAAATTAATTTCTTTATTTTGTAAACCTACAAAATAATACTATACTTTAATAGTTTTGTCAACTATTTTTATTCGCATCATATCATTTTGATTTAATGGTTTATCTATATGCATTTTAACTATTTGTTTTGGATGTCTTACTATTTCAATATTATTGCCATCCTCATCAATTATTTTATCTATAGTATATGTGAATGTTTCAGTTTTAGGACCGAAAAATTCAACAATATCACCTTGTTTAAAATAGTTTCTTTGTTCTATTGTAACTATTTTATTTTTTTCATCATAAGCAAGTACGATTCCTAAGAAATCCTGGTTAGATATTTCAACTCTACCATTATAATACTGGCTTTCTTTTCCATAGTTTCCTGAGAAGAACTGACTAATACTATCTCTATTAGCACAAGCTCTAAGTATCTTCTCATAATCACTATTATATTCGTAGTTTACAGGATTATTATAATATTCGTCTATTACTTTACGATATATTCCTACAACAGTAGCTATGTAGTATACTGAGCGCATTCTTCCTTCAATTTTGAATGAAGAAATGCCCATATTACACATTTCAGGAATATTTCTTAATTCTGATAAATCTTTAGTGCAGAAGGTAAAATCTTTTTCACCTTTTAGTAATTCTTCTTTATCATTTAGTAAATCAAAATCCCATCTACAAATTTGTGCACAACCACCACGATTAGCATCTCTAGCTGTAAAGAAATTCGAAAGTACACATCTACCACTAAATGATGAACACATAGCTCCATGAATAAATGTTTCAATTTCAATATCCACACTATTTATTATTTCTTTTATATCCTCTTTAGATGCTTCTCTACCTAAAACTATTCTAGATACACCTTGTTTCTTCCAAAACTTCACTGCTTCAACATTGAGCGTAGAGGCTTGCGTAGAAACATGTATCTCTAAATTAGTTTTTTCTTTAGCAACTTTAATAATTGCAGGATCACTAACTATAATAGCATCTACTCCTGCTTCTTCTAATTGTTTTAAATATTCTATTAAATTATCTATTTCTTTATTATGTAATACAATATTAACTGTAACATGAACTCTTTTATTTAAGGAATGTGCAAAAGAACATCCCTCTTTAATATCATCTATTGTAAAATTGATAGCGTTAGCTCTAAGACCAAATGCAGGCCCACCTATATATACAGCATCTGCTCCATATATTAAAGCTATTTTTAATCTTTCTAAATCTCCTGCTGGAGCTAATAATTCTGGTTTCTTAATCATTTTTCTTCACCTTATAAATTGTTTCTTTGTATAAGAATCCTAAATTTGTTTTAAACATACTATCAATTTTTTCTTTATACTTATCTTGATTATCTTTATTTACAGTTTTAAACATATATACTATTTCTTTAAATTTATCATCATCAATACTAAAACTATTTAATACCATATAATCAGCCTTAGTATTTAACACTTCTGTTATACCATTAAGTACATGTGCAGAATATGCAACAGTACCATCATTAGTATCAATTATTTGGTATTTATTACCCTCTTTTTCTATATAATTAATTTTGCTATTATCAGTAAGATTAAATGTATCTAAATAATTTTTTACTAGGTGCCTTCTACTAACAAACATAGGTAAGTATCCAAATAAATTAATCATTATTTTTGAAGATACTTTATCACTAATTTCATTTATTTCATCAATAGTTATTTCACTTGATAAATATGTATATTTCGCTCCAAAATCATACCAATAATTACTTGTTAAGTAGTTTGTTGTCAAATGTTCTTGATTCCAAACTAGAGAAGTTTTTAACTTTAATTCTTCTTTAATATTTACTATGGCTATATCATAGTACATTATTCCAGTAATTTCTCTTTTATCTAATTCTATTAATATTTCTTTTAAATAGTCTAAATCACTATTAAACATATTTTTATTTAAAGATATAAAGATCTCTTTCTTATTTTCTATACATATATCAATTATTTCAAATATTTCTTCTTTTGTATAATTTACTGGCATATTGATACAAAGTCCATTTAGTCCTACTATAACTCCATCAATATTATCATTTAAATTTTTAATTTGTTTTATGCTACTAGGCATTACTAATAACTTCATATCTTCACTTCCGTTCTAAGTTATACATCATATAACTATTTATTATATATTACTTTTTGATAGAATGCAAAACATTTCTACCTTTTTTTTGATTTATCTAATTCACGTAATGTTTCATCACGTAATTTAATATATCCTGTAGTTATTTTTTTAATCATGACTGCTGGTTTTTTTCCAAATTCACTATCTTTTTTATATAAACCTTTATCTAATATTTCTTCTAAATTATGCATTATTTTAAACTTAGTAAAGTCTGAATATATAGCTTTGTTTATTATTACTTGATTAGGATTACTAGATAGAAATTTAACACTTTCTATTTTTGATGCATATCCACTTCTAACAGCATTTAACATGAATATTACATTATCCCTAGTTATCTCTTTTTTAGCATATAAAATGGTAAGTAAGTTAAGTAAATTTAGCCATTCACTTCCTATACCATATCCACCGCCATAGACACGCCTATCGACTCTTTCAATAATTTTACTACCTTTTGTTTTTTCATCATTATACTCATAGTTTTGTTCAATTAATTCAATAAACTCTGAATCAACTAAAAATCTAAGTGACTCTAAATTATTTATTTTCTCTGAACAAGCAATTTCTCTTTTTACTTTTTTATAAAAATCATTATTTTGTAAATTATAATTGCTTAATACTAAACCCTTTTCTTCTAAAATAATCTTTCCTACTATTTGTCTTAATCTTTTGGATACAAAATATCCATGATGATTTATACTTTTAGAAAAATATGTATAGTGACTAGCTTGATTAACTTTACATGAATCGCCTCTTATATTAAACGAAGGATAACTATTACCACCCTGGAATCTATATAGCATACTTGCTTTTTGTGAATCAATGTTTTCTAGTATATTATGATTATAATCCATAATACTCTATCCTCCTTAAATATCACAATATAATAACACATTTATTTGAATAAATCAAAAAGAATAACTATTTGTTATTCCTTTTACTTATCATAAGACCATCACCTATATTAACATACCTAGAATCATAATTCTCATTATTATTTAACCAATCTAAATACATCTTTATTTTTCTTATTAATTGTCTAACATTACGACTATCTATTTCTTCGCTTGTAAATGTTAAACCGTGAAAGTTTATATTATCAGTAATAATAGTTCCATCATCATTTAAATTATTTTCATATTTTTGAAAGAACTTTATAGATTGAGCTTTTGCTGCATCTATAAAGATTAAATCATACTTCCCTGTTACTTCTACTTCCAAAGCATCACCTAATATTGCATTTATCCTATTTTCTAAATTAAATGCTTTAATATTTTTGATTGCCTCATTATATCTTTCTTCATCACGCTCAATAGTTGTTACTTTTATGTCATCACCCATCATAGTCATTTTTATTGCTGAGTAACCTATCGCTGTACCTATTTCTAATATACTTTTTATATTATTTTCATTTACATATTTAGTAAGAAATTCTATACCATCATGTTCCATAATAGGTACATCATGCTTTTTAGCATATGTTTCAATATCTTCTATGCGCACCAATTCTTCGCCGCCTTTAAATGATTTATAGTATTAGCATGCCCAACATCATCATAGTTCAGATAAGTCTTACCATTACAATCAGCAACAAAATAATAATAATTATGAATTGTTGGATTAATTGCAGCTTTTATTGATTGTTCTCCTGGATTATCAATTGGTCCTACTGGAAGACCTGCTCTAGTTTTACATCTAGTATTATAAAAATTAGAACAATCATCTAATTCTTTATATGTTAATGAATATGAAAAATCATCTATTTTTGAACCATAATATGTTGTTACATCACTACCAAGTGACCATCTAGCATTTAATCTATTATAGAATACCCCAGCTACTCCAGCTCTATCATCTGCATTAGCAGCTTCTAATTCAATAATAGACGCTAAAGTTAACATTTGATGAATTGTGTAACTACTACTTTCAATACTTGATTTATATTTTGTTAATATTATGTCTGTATGATCAAGCATTATTTTAAATATCTCTTTAACATTATTAACTTTTGATACTTGATATGTTTCTGGAAATAAATATCCTTCAAGAGGATAATATATATCACTATCTAAAATATCATCTGTCAAAAACCAATATGTATTAATTAATTCATTTATATATGTCGTATCTTTAAGTGTATTAAGTACATCGTCATAAGTATTATTTGTTTTACTAGCAATAGTACTTGCTATTTTACGCATATTATAACCCTCTTTAAAAGTTAAATTAACTGCATTAGGATCACTATTTGTTCCACCTTCTAAAACATTTATGATATCTTTTACAGACATATTTTTATTCAAAGTAAATGTGCCTGCCTGTAATTTACTTGGGCCTGTTAACTTAATATATACTTTATACCAAAACTCTGATCTAATTAATCCTTCACTATATAGTAAAGGAGCAAGTGTATAATAAGTTGAATTTTCTGGAGTAGCAAATTCAACTTCTTCACTCTCGTTACTTACAGAACTTATGTTAATATTGAAATCTATTAATCCTACCACAATAATTGCTACTAGCATAAATACTAGTATTAATATTATTCGAAATATTTTCTTCATAACGCAAGAAAAAAGTGCTTATTCTTCAGAAGCACTTTCTTTAACTTCAGCTTGAATTTCTTCTAGGATTGTTTCAATTATTTTCCATTCTGCTTCTGATTCAATAGGAATTAGTTCACTTTCTGGTTTATCAGGATTGTAAATAGATGCATATACTCTTATATTACCTGATTCATCTGTTGTATTATCAGTATAAACCATATAGTTTTTCTTAGTTTCATCTGATTCAAATGTAAATAATACTTCACATTCTACTTCATTACCTTCCTTGTTAATTGCCTTAAATGTCATTTTTTCTTCCATACTTATCTCCCTTTCTCTATATCTAAATAAGTTTGTAAAATTATATTAGCTGCCATTTTATCTACTACTTTTTTTCTCTTTTTACGTGACATATCAGCTTGTAATAAATAATTATGTGCAGATACAGTAGATAATCTTTCATCTTGTAATATAACTTCTTTATCTAGTAATTTTTCTATATTTTCTTTAAATTTAATAGTCGTTTCAGCTCTCTCGCCAATTGTATTATTCATATTTTTAGGAAATCCTAAGATTAGTTTTTCTACTCTGTATTCATCAACTATTCTTTTTAATTCATCATATAATTCTTCATATGCACTATCATTAAATCTTAAAGTAGTTAAACCTGTCGCAATTGTTTTAGTTTCATCACTAATAGAAATACCTAGTGTTCTTGTACCTAGGTCAAGCCCTAAATATCTCATTTATTAATAAACTCTTTAACTAAGACTTCTAGTACTTTAGCTCTTTCATATTTAGTTAATTTCTTACGAGCTTCCTTATGACTAGATATATATCCAGGATCATCACTCATAAGATAACCTACTATTTGATTAATAGGATCATATCCCTTATCTTCTAAAATTTCAGCAACTTCCTTTATAACATCAGATATGACTGTTTCTTCAATATCTTTAGTATTATAAATTTTTGTTTTCCCCATTTTATCACCTACTTTATGAATACACCTATATTTTAACATTAATTTGTTTTTTTATCAATAAAAAAGATAGAAGTAATATTCTATCTTAAGATTCTATTCCGTATGTTTGTATATAATCAAATATATATGTATCATCGTAAGTACCCATATATACGTAATATAGATTGTTATTTTTATCTATTAATAACCATTCTTTTGTAATCCAACCATCTTCAAAAGCTGCTAATATAGTATATGCATTATATTCATCAACTACTTCATTTCCTAGTTTAACAGTAGCACCTTCATCTTTATAATCCTCAGCAAAATATGATACATAATTATCAATTGTAAATTCTGAGTTTTCTAAACTTGATAAAGTTATTAATAATGTTTTTTCTTCATTACTATACTGAAGCACCTCGTCTGTGGTACTAGAACCAGTATATCTTTCAAATGTATCTGGAACATCAATAAAACCATATCCTTTAGCTCCTACACGAATAGTATCACCATTACTATTAGATAAAACATAGTCATCTATATCTCCACTTTTTTTTATATATGTAAAAACAAGTGTATCATTACTATAATCAAAGTTTGCATAAACAAATACTAGATTACCTGTATCGCTTGACTCTCTTACATACATAAAAATATTGGTTTCATCCTTAGCCTCAGAGAAATCTTCGTCTAAAAGGACTTCTGAGTATGCATCTAAGTCCTCAGCAGTAAAATCATCAGCATAATATACTAGTGTTGTAGTATTATTATCTTCTTTTAAGCTTTTATTTATCGACATTATATCTTTTTGTCCAACAGCACTATATATAGTTGGTATCTTATCATTACCAATTTCAATATATTCTTTTGTTTCATAATTATTTACAAAGGAAAAGGCTACTGCAATAATACCTACTATTAAAGCAACAAATAAAGCTATACAACCAAATACAATTCCTAATATAAGTCCTGTTTTTGGTTTTTTCTTATTAACCACTTTATTCTGAACTGGAACGGGTCCAATATTTACATTTCCGTTACTAGTTCTAAGTGGAGTCCCACAATCTGCGCAAAATTTCTCTGCAGGGTTAGATTTTCGGCCACAATTTTCACAAAACATATTTTCACTCCTATTATTTAATATAATAAGTATACCATATATTTAACAATTTTTTCACAAAAAAACTATATTAATCTAATATAGCTTTTATTCTTCTTACCCCTGCACTAGATGCTTCCTCTTTTTGAATTTGGAAGTGACCAAGTTCACTAGTATTTTTAACATGTGGTCCACCACATAATTCCATTGATACATCACCAATTGAATATACAGTTACTGTATCTGGATACTTTTCAATAAACATGCATTCAGCACCTGATCTTACTGCTTCTTCTTTAGGCATTGATTTTGCAGTTACATCTAACCCAGCACTAATCCAAGTATTTACTAATTCTTCTACAGCAATTTTTTCTTCATCAGAAAGTTTATGATCACAAGAAAAATCAAAACGCATTCTTTCTTCTGTTATATTACTACCTTTTTGATGAACATCCTTACTTACAACTACTTTAAGAGCAGCATTTAGTAAATGAGTAGCTGTGTGATATTTTGTTTCCATTTCACCTGTTGATGCAAGACCACCTTTAAATTTAGCACTTGATCCTGCTCTTGATAATTCTTGATGAGCTTTAAACTTTTCAGCAAAACCTTCAGCATCAACACTTATGCCTTGTTCACCAGCAAGTTCTATTGTAAGTTCAATTGGGAAACCATAAGTATCATATAACTTAAATGCTAAATCCTTGTTTAATTTACCATCAGTTATTTCACTTGTGATTTTTTCAAACTCTTTCAAACCTTTTTCTAATGTCCTATTGAATTTAACTTTTTCATTGTTTAGTACTTCAAGAACAACTTCTCTATTAGAATCAATTTCAATATAATATTTTTTATATTCATCCATAATAGATTTAGCAATTTGTCCTTCCCAATCACTATCAATAACAATGCCAAGTTTTTTAGCATGTCTTATAGCTCTTCTTATTAATCTTCTTAAAATATATCCTTGATCAGTATTAGAAGGTTTTATTCCAGCAGGATCTGCTGAAATAAAGACAGCAGTCCTTATATGATCAGCTATTATACGCATACTTACTTCATTACCTTCATATTTCTTATTTGAAACTAATTCTATTGTCTCAATAACATTTTTCCATACACTAGTTTGGTAGTTATCATCTACTCCTTCAAGTACAGCAACTACTCTTTCAAGTCCCATACCAGTATCAACATTCTTCTTAGGAAGTTCAGTAACATTACCATTTTCATCTTTGTTATATTGCATAAATACATTGTTCCAAATTTCAACCCATCTACTATCTTCTGGATCAAATTTAGTCGGTATTTCATCATTACTTCTCCAATAGAAAATTTCAGTGTCTCCACCACATGGTCCTGAAGTTCCCGCTATCCAAAAATTATTTGAAGCATCTAAATAAGCAATTCTATCATCACTAATACCTAAACTTCTCCAAACGCTTGCACTTACTTCATCCCTTGGAATATCCTTATCACCTTCAAAAACTGTAACCGCTAAACGATTGATAGGAATGTTTAAGACTTTAGTTAAAAATTCAAAACTATAACTAATACTTTCTTCTTTAAAATAATCTCCTAGACTCCAGTTTCCTAACATTTCAAAAAATGTGTGATGCGTTTTATCACCTATTTCTTCTAAATCATTAGTTCTAATACATTTTTGATAATCACATAGTCTTGTACCATATGGATGAGGTTGCCCCATCAAATATGGAATTAATGGTTGCATACCAGCTGTGTTAAATAAAACACTTGGATCATTTTCTGGTACTACTGGGCTACTTGGTATTTGTTTATGTCCTTTACTTATAAAAAAGTTTATATATAAATCTTTTAAATTCATTATTTTTCCTCCTTGAATATTTCTTTTGTTATTTCTTCTAATTCTTTTATATATGTATCTAAATCATCATTATTTAAAACAAAATAATCCGCAAATGCAATTGGACCGCCTTTAGCAAGATTTTCTATTTCAGTTATATCTCTTACCTCAGCTTCATCATTGGTAAGTGGTCTAATTTCTCTATTTTCTAATCTACTGTAACGATGTTTTTTATCAACCACAATTGAGATAACTACTAATTGTTCTTTAAATTTTTCTTTTAAAATTTTAAGTTCATCCCAAGAATATAAACCATCAAGAACAACATTGCCTTTACTCACGTATTCTTCTATCTTTGGTAATAATAAAATTGCATATGCTCCCATACCATATTCTTTACGCAATCTTTCACGAACAGTTCTTTCATTAACAGGATTAATTTCCAAACCTTCTTTGTTCATTACATCCATTGTAACTCCACCAAAATAAACTTTTGGCCAGCCTAGATTTTCATAATATTCTGAGGCAATAGATTTACCACTACCACACATACCAACGATAGCTATTATTTTATTCATTTATATTCTCCCTTATTATTAATTCTATTTTGCTTTTTAGATCTTCAATCAATCCACTATTATTAATTTCATAATCATAATTCTTATAATTATCTAGTGAAATTTCCGTAGAATGCTTTTTTTGCTCTATAGTTAAACTATTCTTATTTTCTAAACCATAAACATGAATAACTATAACATTTTTAAAAGTATTTCTTATAGTATCTATTTCTTCAGGAAATCTAGCATCAGATATAGTAACTACATCATAAAAATATGAATAAACCTTAAGATCCTCGACTAATCTATTAATAAGCATTCTACTATTTATTTGATTTTTAATTAATTCAATACCTATTTGTTGTAGAAATTCTCTAGGTTTTGTTTCTTCATCACCGTTCCAATTCAAGATATTTTTTGCGTATTCTTTCAAATAAGAAGCATATGCTAAATTAATAGTTTTCTTATTATACTTTTTATAAATACTCTCTATATGATTAGCAATCATATTTTTGCCAGTACCAGCTTTTCCACTTAATATATATATTATTGGGTTCCTATTTCTAAATTCCATATAAACATCTCCTTTTCTAATATATAAGAAAAACCGCGGGATTCTTTCTAGGAACGAAAGAGCCGCGGTACCATCCTAATTATTACTTAATTTAATAACGAGTTTCCCCGGCATAATTTATATGCACTCAGAAGTAGCTTTCAATTTTCTTAATTCCTAATTTTCACCAAGCATTAGGTCTCTACTAATTAAGTTAAATTTACTTTTCTTCGTCTCCGTTTTAATTGAAATTTAATATATCATATTTCTCATCAAAAAACAATAGTATTGCTTTAAATGACGCAATTAAAGGGGTAGCTATTACCATTCCAAATATTCCCCAGAAATATCCAAATACTAATAATCCTAATATTATAGTTACTGGATGTAATTTAGTTGTCTTTGATAATATTACTGGTTGTAAGAAGTTCCCTTCTAAAAATTGAATTACACCTATAACTATCAAAGTAAGAATTCCTGTTGGTATACCTTGAGAAAAACCAACTACTACTGCTGGAATACCACCAATATATGGCCCTGCATAAGGAATGATATTTGTAATACCACAAAATAATCCAAATAATAATGGTGCTTTTAAACCAACAAAGTATAATCCAATTGAACTAATTACAAAAATAAATAAACAATCTAGAATAGCGCCAGTTACAAATGCTCTTAGTGCCATATCTATTTCTTGTAATAATTCTCTTGTTGTAGTTTGTATCTTTCTAGGTAAAAAATCAATTATTGAATCAGTATTATCAAAACTAACAAGTAAGAAAAAGCCTATAACTAACCCTACTAATATAGTCCCTATTCCAGATAATAAAGATGACATTATACTAAGTAATACATCTGGCAGAGTTGATGATAAATTTGCTCCAAAATCTTCTATTTGTTCAAATAAGTTTTCTTTTGCTTCTGATGCATCAAAATTAGCAATACCGTCTAATGAATTAAATATATTAGTTCCAAAGTCTTGTACCTTATCAAATATATCAGGTATTACTTTTGTGAACTCTTGTACCTGTGTATATAGTGTAGGTAAAAGTGAACCCATAACAAGAATAATACTGCCTAGGAATACTAAATATATAATTCCTGCAGCAATTCCTCTTTTTAATCCCTTTTTAGTAAACCATTTAACTAATGGATTAAATAGCCAAGCAATTACTATTCCTAAAAATAGTGGAGCTATTATTTGAAGTAATTTTAATAACATTGCAAATAAACCTGATTCTTTACCAAGTATTATAAAAGCATATAATCCAGTGATAATAGCAATATACAATCCTATCTTTAATATTTTCTTTGTTAATCTAATAATAGCATTTATTCCTTTGACGTCAAGTTTAACCTCTTTATCATTTTTTTCAGGTAATACAACTTCTTTTTTTAATTCATCTATTTTTTTAGTAGTTGTTTTCTTTTCTTCCATACTTTAACATCCTTTCTATATTATTATAACAAAATAGCATATATTTACAAACATTATTTACAAAAATATTTACAGATATGCAGTAGATAAGGTTTTATTTTAAAAAAATATAATAAAAGAACAAATAACCAGTATTTGTTCTTTTAAAATTTAATAAATTTTTATTTTTCAGCAGTTGTATAATCTCCACAAACTAAATGATTTTGAACTTCATAATCACCTTTTTGTAGACCATCATCACCTGTTGAGTAAATAATTAATGCATATGATTCTTCTTCATCACATTTTTCATCTGTAAATTTTTTAATATCTACTCCACCACTTGCTAAAGCCGATAATGTTATTTTTTGTTGAACTGATTCTTGTGCACCAGCCATAATAACCTTATCTTTTATATTTTCTTCATAAAATGATCCTGCTTCTTTTTTTAATGTTTTTTCTAGTGAACTATAATCTTTCTTTCCACATCCACTTACTACTAGTGTTACTAGTAGTAATGGAAGTATTAATAATTTTCCTTTTTTCATTTTTCTCTCTCCTTTTATTTTATTTGTTTTTAATATGGTACATAAGTTCCAGTTGAAATAGAGCCAACTGTAATTGCACCATTTCCGCCCTTTCCACCGTTACCGGTAGCTGGACCATTAGCAGTTATTGTTCCATTATTTGTATATGAATTTCCAACAAATAAATTTATAGAACCTCCACCTGAGCCACCACCTGGTGCTGTACCTCCGCCACCAGATGAACCATTTGAAGTAATACTGCCATTGTTTACTAGTTGATTTGAGTATATGATTAATAATCCGCCTGTTCCTGTTGCACCACTATACTGGTAGTCATAACTTGCAGTACTATAATGTTTACCCAAACCTCCAGCATTACCAGCTCCACCACCAGCCGTATACCATGAAGAATATCTTGAAGAAAATGCTGCACCACCTGGACCTCCAACACTACTTCCGTTACCAGCATAACTTGTTCCGGAACTTCGTTTTACAGCTCCTCCGCCGCCAGAACCACCAGAATATGAAGTTCCAGTACCACCAGCTCCAGATACGCCTGTTCCTTCAACATTAGCTGCAGCAGTTCCTGAACCGCCACCGCCAGTACTTCTATTACTACCATCTATACCTGGTTTTCCGGCAGATATAACAGAACCATTATATCCATTATTTGGTCTTACAACAGCTGCACCACCAATACCACCTGTTGCAGGAATATACTCAAAGGTATCATCATGATTTTGCCATAAATATACATTCTCTCCTGCTTGATTGTAAGTTCCTCTAGCAGTCATACTAATAATACCGTTGTTAGTAAGAGTTCCTTCTACATATAACAGCATACCCTTCTTATATGTTAAATTACTTACCGTAGTAGCAGTAACAGTAACACCTGAATTAATTGTAAGATCACCATGGTATTTTACAACTAACATTTTCTTTTCAGTTGTTGCATCACCAAGACTAACTGAAGAAGAATAAGTTGTATTATCATAAACGTTAATAAGTTCTATTGGATAAGTGACGCCATTAGCAACAACATCATAATTTCCGTCAACATAATTAATATCTCTAATGGCCGCTATTAAACCATCTGAACGTACAACTTCGTACACTATTACTGTTCTAGTTGCTGTTGCTATATTACCACTACTATCAGTCGCTGTATACGTAACAGAATATGATCCTTCTATACTTGGAATTATATTAGTCGTTGTAGTAACAGCTAAAGTACCATCACGATTATCAGTAGCTGTTGCTCCTAAATCAGTATATACGCCATCTTTTTGCAATTTAGATGGATTTGAACCATTTATTGTGATTACTGGTGGAATTGCATCAACATTATATGGTCCACCACTTTTTATAGTTTTAGCACCATCATTACTAATAGCTAAAACCCAAAGGTAATATGCTCCTGAGAATGCATTAGTTGGTGTTGTTATTGTCTGACCACTAGTTATACTATTTACTATCAAGCTTTCATCTGGTTGCGTACTACTTGTTGTCCATACATATTTTAAACCAGCTAGTCCTGCTTTTTTAGCAGATGCGTTAACAGTAATAGAATATGAATTATTATAAGTACTACCGTTAGTAGGACTTAATGAGATTGTTGGATATATATCAACATAACTATTTTGATATATATATCCTGCTGTTACTGTCCCAGATCCACCAGCACTTCCGTTACCTTGGCCTGCACCACCAGACACACTTATTGTTCCAGTAGATGTATAATTATTAGATGCAAATATATTTATACTACCTCCACCTGATGAACCACCAGATGCTCCTGTTCCATAACCACCTGTTACACCATTAGAAGTTAAACTTCCTGCATTGGTGAAATTATTAGCGTATATAACTAATAATCCTCCTGTACCTGTTGCTCCTGGATTATGTGTACAACAGCTTGAACCAGTTCCAACACCTCCTGGATTACCAGCTCCTCCTCCAGCAGAATAACCGCCAGAATTAGAGTAGTTGTTTGAACGACCTGCTCCTCCTGCTCCACCAGTACTTGAACCTGCATATCCATAATAAGTTACATCGCGTGATGTAGTTGCACCTCCGCCTGCACCTCCGGAATAAGATGTTCCTGCTCCACCTGCGCCTGACACTGAAGTTCCTGATACATTATTAAATACTCCTCCAGAACCACCACCTGCAGTTGCGCGCCCTGAACCATTATTTCCAGGAAGTCCTGCCTTACTTTGAGAAGGAGCATTAGTTAAACTTACTGTTGCTCCACCAGTTGCACCTATTGCTGGTATATACTCGTATGAATTATCTGTGTTCTTCCATAAATAAACATCTTCTCCAGCTTGGTTATATGTTCCTCTAGCTGTCATGCTTATTGTTCCATTGTTAACAAGATCTCCTGCAACATATAATAACATTCCTTTTTTATAAGTTAAGCTATTAACAGTTGTGGCTGTAACAGTCACACCTGAATCAATTGTTAAATTACCATGATACTTAACTGCTAAGACTTTTTTATCTGTAGTTGAATCTCCAAGTATAGTATCAGCAGAATAAGTAGTATTATCGTAAACATTTATTAATTCAACCGAATATGTAATTCCGTTTACTGTTACTTCATATGTTCCATTTGTATATGTTGTATCTCTGACAGCTGCAAGTAAGCTATCAGCATATATTGTTTTCCATACATTTACAGTTCTAGTTGCTGTACTTGTATTACCATTACTATCAACTGCTGTGTATGTAACTGTATATAATCCTTCTACTGAAGGTATTAAATTTGTCGTTACTGTAACTGGAACATTACCATCTAAATTATCAATAGCAGTTGCTCCAGGATCAGTATATACATCACCAATTCTTAATTGAGAAGGATTTGCTCCATTCATAGTTATTACTGGCGCTGTATTATCTGAAATATATGCCCCACCTTTAGCTATTACTTGGTTACCTTTTCTGTCAGCCGCTACTACCCATAAATAGTAGTTTCCATTTGGACTTGGTGGTATTTCTATTTTATCACCATTTGTAAAACTGTTTGTAATTGTTGATATATCTGGTTGTGTACTAGTAGTTGTCCACACATATTTTAAACTTGCATTATTTACTCCTGTTATTTTATCAGTTACAACCACTTCAACTTTACTATCATCTAAATTCTTAGTTGAACTTGCTGGACTAAATTTAACTTCAGGCGGATCATTATCAATACTTGGCTGTCTTTTATTTAATTTGTATGGATTTTCAAATGTTCCTTCACCACCAAGAATTAACACATCACTTCTTAAATTTACTACTGGTCTAATATTCATTGTGTCTGTTACTTGCGACCTTGTTAAACCACCATTACTATTTACTAAGAATATAGCAACCGAACTTGCTGTATCACCAATTGAAGTAAAGTAACTGTAATTTTTCCTTAAGAAGTTATTTGTTCCACAAGAAGCTTGATTATATGCATCACATGGATCTTTCGAAGTTAAGATATAATCTTTACCATCTACTAATCCTATCGAACTCTTAGTATCACTAAGCGTACTACATGAACTATTTTTAAATTCATCTAAGCTATATGGAGTATTTACTAATCCTACACACCAGTTTATTTTTGCTGTTAATGTATCTTTATCTGGCTCATTTAAATTAGTATAGAAATTATCAATATTTGTTCTTATTGATGCTGGTCTGTTCCAAATATTATTTGTACTATCCCATACCCCAGTTCCTATTGTTCCGTTTTCATTAGTAGCTGTTTTGGCATCATTTTTAACACCTTCATATATTATTTTTATACCTTGTCCATCAGCCTTTATTATTCTCCACATAATTGGTATATAATCATAAACATTACCAGATGCATTTCCAAACTCTACCCAGTTATTTGGATTAGAGCCAACAAAGTATGAAGCATCATATAATTGTTTAAAATCTTCTCCTGGTGCATCTACTAATCTTGATTCAACTACGGATACTGTTCTTGTTATTGGTAAGGCAGCATTACCTGCTTTATCTGTTGCATTATAAGTTACAGTGTATGTTCCTATTACACCAGTTATTATAGTACTTGTTATAACTACTCCGTTACTATCAAGTCCACTATTAGCTTCAAGAACATCAACACCTGGATCAACATAAGTTGAATCTGCTGGTGTTTGGAATACCCTACTTCCTTTTAATGTTAATACTGGTTTTATATTATCTAAATAGAATGCATTTGTTCCCATTATTGATGTATTTCCATATACATCTTTTGCTATTACAAATAAATAATATTTACCTGTTACTCCACTAGGAGTACTTAACTCATCACCACTTGTTAGTGAAGTAGTGAAACTTGCCTCACTTGGATCAGTTTGTGATGTTGACCAAACATACTTAATTGACGACGGTACTACATCATATTCACTTTTACTTACTGTTACTGTTGTCGCATTATTTTGTTTATATATTCCATCACCATTTTTACTAAACGTTATGATTGGTCCTGATAATGGAACTACTTTAACAGTTCTTTTTGCTGTCTTTGTAACACCACTTGTTACAATTCTATAGTTTACAGTATACGTACCAAGTGTATATGGATTTATATTATTTGTTGTTGTTATACTACTTGTTACATCACCAAGTAATTCATCGTATGCGGTTGCTCCAGCATCTACATAAGTTCTACCTATTGGTAAATTTACAGTTGCTGCACCATTTAATGTAATTGTAACATTAGGCTCTCTAACTACTACTGTTCTTTTTTTAGTAGAAGTTATTCCTTCACTATTTGTTACAGAATATGTAACATAGTATGTACCCGCTACTGCTGTATTTACAGTACTTGATGTTACTATCTTATTTGTTATATTTCCATCTATTTGATCAGTAGCTGTTGCACCTAAATCTGTATATGTTCTTGTTTTTAGTA
>JAEWBI010000068.1 GCA_023391185.1 Bacillota bacterium
GGAACAGCTTTGAAAACAATTGAGGCTGGTGCATTTTATAATAATTTAATTACATCTTTAAATGTTCCAAATAATGTGGTTTCAATAGGGGAATCGGCTTTCCATACAAACCCTATTAAAACTCTAATTTTAGGAACAGGTATAACAACAATTATTACAGGAACTTTTTATCAAAATACTATAGAAAATATAGTAATACCAAACACAGTTGTAACTATACAAGATTATGCTTTCGCACATAATTATTCTAAGTCCATTACTTTAGGTAGTAGTGTTAAGACAATTGGTAATCATTCATTTACAAATAATAATGCTACAGCTTTAACTCTTCCTAATTCATTATTAACAATTGGGGCAAATGGGTTTAAGGGAAGTTCTAAATATCTAACAAGTTTAACTATTGGTACAGGATTAACATCAATTGGTAGCGGAGCTTTTTCTAATAACAAGTTAACTACATTAACTATACCTAATAATGTTAAAACAATAGGTACTACAGCTTTTGCTAATGGTGATTTAACTAGTGTAGCAATAGGAAGTGGTATTACTTCAATTGGAACAACTGCTTTTAATACTAACACAGCCTTAACAGCAATAACTATTAATAGACTTACTAACGCGATCACTGGTTCACCTTGGGGAGCTACAAATGCTACTGTAACATGGACAGGATCAGTTTAAAGTATCGTAAACATAATGTTAACAACATTGTGTTTTTTTATTTTACTTGCTACAATGTAAATATAAAATAGGAGTGTATGTTGTTATGAAAAAAAATGGTTTTACTTTAATAGAATTATTAGCGGTTATATTAATACTAGGGGTAGTTGCCTTAATAGCGATACCAGTTGTAAATGGAATAGTTAAGGAAAGTAGAAAGGGTTCATTTGAGCAAACCAATAAATCAGTAGTAGATGCATTAAGCACCAAGTGTAACACAGAATTAATTAAAGGGAATGCAGTTGCAGGAACTTACTACATTGTTAATGGAGAAATAGAAGGGATAAATATAGGTATAAATGGTAATTTACCAGATAATGGTTATGTTGTTGTAGATTCTCAGTGCAATATAGCAATAGCTTCATATAATAGTAGATACTGTGCTACAAAAGAACTTGAAGATGATAGTGTAGCAGTCATAGATTATAATAAAACTAGTGATGAGTGCTCTGTTGATTCTGAGATAGCAACACCAGCTAATGAAACTGTAGAAGATACTTGCTTTACATTTAATGATAATGGTAATGATACAGTAACAATAACAGGATATGATTATAATAATGCATCATGTTCAAAAGATTTAGTTGTACCTACAACTATAGATGGAAAAAAGGTTACTACAATAGCTGATTTTGCCTTTGTAAGTACAGATAAGATAATCGTCTCTTTTAAAGATAAGGTGTCTGATTATTATACAGAAGAATATATAGAAAATTATACAGGAACAAAAAGTGATATATTTGTATATGCTTCTCATAAAAACTCTGATATAACAGGAAGAACATGTTACAAATCTTCTGATGGTTCAGCAGTTTCAGTTCCTATAAATTATATTCACACAACTGGAGATAGTTATAGATCATGTTACTTTAATACAACAGCAGCTGGTTGGAGTGATAGAGCATATAACGCTTATACTTTTAATAGTATAGATTTATCAAAAGCAATATATTTAACGGAAGTTCCAGATGGCATGATTTTAGGAGCAAATTTAACTAGTATGAAACTAAATTCTAACATTAATAGAATAGGTAGAAATGCTTTTGAAGAAAGCAATCTTACTGGAACCCTTACAATTCCAAGTTCGGTTAAAGAAATTGGAGCAACAGCCTTCTTACAAAATGAGCTTACAGCTTTAAATCTACCTAACGGTTTAGTTACAATAGGTTATGATGCTTTTTATCATAATAATCTATCTACAATAGTTATTCCAAGTACTGTTACTGATATTGGGAGATTTTCTTTCTGTCAAAATTTAATAACTTCAGTTACATTACCAGAAGGATTAAAAATGATTGCAGGTGGAGCTTTTTCAGAAAATAATTTAACATCAATAGTAATACCAAGCACAGTAGAAACTATAGAATATTCTGCTTTTGTGGAAAATTCTATTCAATCGGTAATTATTCCAAATAGTGTAGTAACAATAGGAGATAGTGCTTTTGATACTAATAGTATAACAACTTTATCATTAGGTACGGGTTTAAAAAATCTAGGATATGGAGCTTTTGCTGTTAATTCTATTACTTCATTAGTTATACCAAATAACGTATTGACAATAGGAGAATCGGCTTTTTATGGAAATCCAATAAAAAATTTGACACTAGGAACAGGAATTACTACAATACCTATTGGTGCATTTTATCAAAATAGTATAGAAAATATAGTTATACCAAATACAGTAACTACTATACAAGATTATGCTTTTGCATATAATTATTCAAAGACTGTTGATCTTGGTAATGGTGTTAAAACAATAGGAGCTTACGCATTTTTAGCTAATGCATTTACTAACTTAGTAATACCAAATAATGTAACTACAATAAATCATAATGGATTTAGAGCAAATACAAAATATTTAACTAGTTTAACTATAGGAACAGGATTAACAACTATTGGAAGTAATGCCTTTGCTAATAACAAGTTAACTACTTTAAATATACCTGATAATGTTAAATCATTAGGTGGAACAGTGTTTGCAAACGGTAACTTAACAAGTGTAACCATAGGAAGTGGTATAACCACAATAGGTGCTAACACTTTTGGTACCAATACTACGTTAACATCTATTACAATTAATAGGTTAAGCGGTACTGTCACAGGTTCACCTTGGGGAGCTACAAATGCTACTGTAACATGGACAGGAACAGTATAAAGACGTAAATTTACGTCTTTTTCTTTTATTGTTAAAATATACTAATTATGATACAATTAATTAAAGTAAATGAGGGAAAGTGAAATTATGTATAGAAAAACATATCTAGAAATAAATGAAGATTACTTAAAAAATAATGTGGAGAACATTATATTAAATTATCCTAAATATGATTATTATTTTGGTGTTGTTAAAGCAAATGCATATGGTCATGGAGAACATATAGTTGATGCTTTAATAGAAGGTGGAGTAAACTACTTAGCAGTATCTTCATTAGATGAAGCAATTAGTGTAAGAAAGTATAATAAAGATATACCAATTCTTTGTTTTGGTTATATTAATCCTGCTAATTTGGATGTGGCTATAAAAAATAATATTACTATTACTATTGTTTCATATGAATATTTTAAAGAACTTATTAATGCTGAAGGACTAAAAGGTCTTAAAGCTCATTTAAAACTAAATACTGGTATGAATAGAATTGGTGTTGCAACTAAAGAAGAAGTTAAAGAGATAATAGATTCATTAAAAAAATCTGATATTGAGCTTGAAGGTATATACACTCATTATGCAACTTCTGGTGTACTTGATATATACTGGGATAAACAAACTAGTAGATTTGAAGAGTTAACAAGTTTAATCAATTTAAATGAAATAAAAATAGTTCATTTATATAATTCTTTATCTTTAGTTAAACATGATAAGTTAAAATATGCTAATGGTGTAAGACTTGGAGTTGTTATGTATGGATATTCTTCAAGTGTTAAGGAACCTACCGGAATTAGGGAAAAAATATTTGAAACAAAGAAATACTTTAGTACTCATGGTCAAAAAATAAGTAAAACTAATATGAGTAATGAACTGAAATTAAGAAAAGCAATGAATTTATATAGTGAAGTAGTTAGTATAAACTATGTTCATGCTAAGGAACCAGTTGGTTATAAAGCTATATATATCCCTGATAAGGATACCTTTGTAGCAACTGTATGTATAGGTCATGCTGATGGTGTTACAAAATATTATGAGTATGTAAAAATTAATGATAAAAAGTATCCAATTGTTGCATTATGTATGGATGCTATTATGGTAAGAGTTGATGATACAGTAAAAGTACATGATAAAGTTTTATTAGTTGGTGATGATATATCTATGGCTACTATAGCAAATGATAGTGAAATAAGTATTCATCAGGCACTTGTAAGTATATCTAACCGTGTACCTAGAGTTTATATAAGAAATGGTAAAAAAGAAGAAATAAGATATTAAGGAAGCGATTATATGGATTTTATAGTATTAATAGTTGGAATGGATGCAAATGCCTATTATATGGCAAGGTGTTATCATGAAAAATATGGAAAAAAAGCTTATTTAATTGGAAAAAATCCTATATGGTTTACCAGTCTAAGTAATATTGTTAATACTTCATATTATGATGATATGTGGAAAGAAGAAGTTTTCTTAAATATTCTTGATTCTTTTTATGAAGAACACAAAAATAAAAAGATAGTCTTAGTAAGTTCAACAGAAAACTATATAACTATGATTTCAAAAAATAAAGATAGATTAAATAATAAGTTTTTATTTAATTATCCAAAATCTGAACTTATTGATATTATAGTTAATAAAGAACTTTTTTATAAAACATATACAAATAGTGATATTATTGAAATACCAAAAACAATGTATTTAGATTGTTCAAAAAACGATATTATAGAGGTAAACTTTATGTATCCAATTATTGTTAAGGCTGCTGATGTAGTATCATATCGTCAAATAGAATTTGCTGGAAAGAAGAAAATATATAAGGTTAATTCTAAAGAAGAACTAGATGAAGTTATATCTAGTATTAAAAATGGTGGCTATAAGAGTACCTTGATAGTGCAGGAATATATTCCTGGAGATGATAGTTATTTATTTGATAGCGTTATATATTCTGATAAAAATGGTAAAGTAAAAAGAATTACTTTTGCTCAAATTGGTTTGCAAGAGCATGCCTATAATTTAGTAGGCAATGCAGCAGTACTAATAAATGGCTATAATCAATTTGGTAATACAGATAAAGTAATTAAAATGGTAAAAGAATTTGCAGAAAGTATTGGATATACAGGTTATGCTGAATTTGATTTAAAATATGATAGTAGAGATAATAAATTCAAATTATTAGAAATTAATCCAAGACAAGGTAGATCAAGTTATTATTTAACACCAGCAGGTTGTAATTTAATTGAATTATTAGTTAAAGACTTGGTAAATAACGAAGACTTAAAATATGAAGTACTTGATAAAGAAGTAATGCTTTCTTTTGTACCAAAAAAGATAATTAAGAAATATATTGTTAACAAAGAATACAAAGAAAAAGCATTAAGTATGTGGAAAACGCATGTAAACCCAATGAAATATAGTAAAGATAGTAGTTTGCATCGTAAGTACACATTATTTAGAAAAGATTTAAGATATTATAGTGATTATAAAAATGGTTATTGGGAAAATAAATAAGCTTTTAAGCTTATTTATTTTAAATTAAGTATTTATAAATATTATCGAAATAAGCAGTTTAAAATAGTTAGTCATGTTTCTATTTATAAAGTATAATAATATTGTTATAAAAAAGATAAAAAACTTTTATTTTTTTTAGAAATGTGATAAAATCTATATAGAATGCTAAAGTAGCGATGCCAAGGGAGGAATAAAAATGGGATTTATGAAGAAATTTTTAAAAGATGAGGATGAAACTTACGTAGCAACAGGTTCTAATGATGAATATTATAATATTAAACCAGAAGAAATGTTAGCTGAGGATGGTAAAAGTAAAATGATTTTACTTGAACCAAGAGCATATTCAGAATCTTATCAAATAATAGATCATTTAAAAAGTAGAAATGCAGTTGTTGTTAACTTAAAAAGAGTAACACCAACACAGGCAAAAAGAATCGTGGATGTTTTGAATGGGTCTGTTTATGCAATAGGTGGAGATATTCAAAAATTAGGTGGAGGTATATTTCTATGCACTCCAAATAATGTAAATATTCAAGGAAAGATAACAGAAGACGCCAAAGATAAAGATGCAGACAAAGATGATTTAAGCGTAGAATGGTAAAAAATAATTGAAATCTTAAAAAAGATGTGCTACAATACCAAGTAGCGCTGTGGTGAGGTGAATTATGGAACAATTTACTAGAACAGCTAGTGGTTATGATCCAGATGAAGTTAATGCATTTTTGGATAAAGTTATTAACCATGTTGAAAAACTAGTGGATGATCTTAAAACGAAAGATGCCAAAATTAAAGAGTTAGAAGAAACTGCAAAAAGTACTGCTAACTTAAAAGAAAAGGTTAGTCAATATGAGCGTATGGAAAGTACTTTGAACAAGGCTATCTTTATGGCTCAAAAAACATCTGACCAGATTAAGGCTAATGCTTATCGTGAGAGTGAAATGATTGTTGATGAAGCTAAGAAAAATGCTAACCGTATTATTAATGAAGCACTATTAAGGGCTGAAAAAATAGATATGGAAGCAGCTATGCTTAAACGAAATGTAACACTATTTAAACGTCGTTTAAAAGGTATTATAGAACAGCAACTTGAACTAGTTGAAGATATTGAAAAAGTAGATTTTTAAAACAAATGATAGAGACGGTATATAACAAGCTTGTGTAGAGAGATTAGTGGTTGGTGAAAACTAATTTAAGCAGTTTATATACAAATCACTCTTAATGTTTCTTATATAGAACGGTAACTCGTTATAGTTTTAAGGTGAGTAGTAATACTTACAAATTAAGGTGGTACCACGTTAGAATCACGTCCTTATATGGATGTGATTTTTTTGTTTTAAAAATTTATTTATAAATTAAAAAGGAGGAATACTATGAAAGAATTTGAAGAATTAGATAAGAGAAAAACAAGTGAAGTAGAAGAAACTATCTCTACAAAATGGGAAGAAATGGATATATTAAATGCTACTATTCAAAATAGAAGTGATAGCGAAAATTTCGTTTTTTATGATGGTCCAGCAACAGCAAATGGTATGCCAGGAATACATCATATGCTTGCAAAACTTTTAAAAGATACATTTTGTAAATATAAAACTATGCAAGGATATAAAGTACTTAGAAAAGTAGGCTGGGATACTCATGGTTTGCCAGTAGAAGTTCAAGTAGAGAAGGAATTAGGCTTTGAAGGTAAAAACGATATTGAAAAATATGGAATTAAAGAGTTTAATGAAAAATGTCGTGAAAGTGTTTGGAAAAATGAAAAAGCTTTCAAAGACTTCACTACCAAAATGGGTCAATTTATTGATTTAAAAAATCCATATATAACATATGAAAATAATTATATTGAAACAGAATGGTGGATATTAAAGAAGTTTTTTGATCAAAATTTAATTTATGATGGATTAAAAATATTACCATATTGTCCTAGATGTGGAACAGGGCTTGCTTCTCATGAAGTAGCTCAAGGATATAAAGAAATATCTGTTAATACAGTTACTGTACCATTCAAATTAAAAGATGAAGAAAATACTTATCTACTTGTTTGGACAACTACACCATGGACACTTTTGTCAAATGTTGCAGCTTGTGTTAATCCAAGAGAAGAATATGTAAAATGTTTTTCAAAAGGGCACAACTTCATTGTTGCTAAGAAGCTAGCTAATAAAGTACTTGGAGATGATTATGAAGTATTAGATACTTATTCTGGTAAAAACTTAGAGTATAGAGAGTACGAACAATTATTACCTATATTAAAAGTAAATAAAAAAGCTTTCTTTGTAACATGTGCTGATTATGTAACTATGGAAGATGGTACCGGTATTGTTCATATGGCACCTGCTTTTGGTCAAGATGACTATGAAGTTGGACTTAAATATGACTTACCAGTACTTAATCCTGTTGATGAACAAGGATGTTATACAGAAGGACCATGGAAGGGTAGACTTGTTGTTGACTCTGAATTAGAAGTAGACATAATTAAGTATTTAGCAGCAGAAGATAAATTATTTAGAAAACAAAAGATGGTACATAATTATCCACACTGCTGGAGATGTAAAACGCCACTTGTTTACTATTCAAAACCAAGTTTGTATATAAAAACTACTGCTATAAAAAATGAAATTTTAGCAGCTAACAAAAAAGTTAATTGGTATCCAGATTTTGTTGGTGAAAAGAGATTTGGCAACTGGCTTGAAAATATGAATGACTGGGCAATATCTAGAAATAGATACTGGGGTACTCCAATTCCATTATGGAGATGTGAGTGTGGTCACGATGAAATGATTGGATCACGTGATGAATTAGTAGAAAGATCTATCGAAAAAATAGATAATACTATTGAACTTCATAGACCATATGTTGATGATATTCATATTACATGTCCTATTTGTGGTAAAAAAATGACAAGAGTAAAAGATGTTATTGATTGTTGGTTTGATTCTGGATCAATGCCTTTTGCCCAATATCATTATCCATTTGAAAATAAGGAATTATTTGATACACAATTCCCTGCTGATTTCATTTCAGAAGGAATTGATCAAACAAGAGGTTGGTTTTATTCATTAATAGTTATTTCAACATTTATAAAGGGATGTAGCCCATATAAAAATGTTTTAGTAAACGATTTATTACTAGATAAATTTGGTCAAAAAATGCACAAATCAAAAGGAAATGCAGTAGAACCATTTAATGTAATAAAGAATTATGGAGCTGATGCTACAAGATGGTATATGCTTTATACTTCACCAGTATGGGTACCACTTAAGTTTGATGAAGAGGGTATTAAAGAAATTAATTCAAAATTCTTTAATACTTTAAAAAATACTTATACATTCTTTGAAATGTATGCTAATACTGATAAAGTCGATCCTAGAACATTTAAAGTTGAATATAAAGATTTAGAGGAAATAGATAAATGGCTAATTTCAAAATATAATAAGTTAGTTAAATATGTATCAGCTAGTTTTGATGAATATGATTTAAATAAAGTTGTTAAAGCTATAACAAATTTCGTTTCAGAAGATTTATCTAACTGGTATATTAGAAGAAATAGAAGAAGATTCTGGAAATCAGAACTTGATACTTCTAAGAAAGCAGTATACCAAACTACGTATGAAGTTTTAGTTGGTCTATGCAAGTTAATCGCACCAATCGCACCATTTACAAGTGAAGAAATATATACTAAACTTACATGTGAAGAATCTGTGCATTTAGCAGATTATCCAAAATGTAATGAAAAGTTAATAAATGACAAAATAGAGGAAAGAATGGACTTGGTAAGAGATTTAATTTCTATTGGTAGAAATGCCAGAGAAGAAGCAAAAATTAAAGTTCGTCAGCCTATTAGTGAAGTATTAATCGATGGTAAAAACGAGAAATTAATTAGTGATTTAGTATCTTTAATAGAAGAAGAATTAAATGTTAAGAAAGTTGTTTTTGTTGACAATGTTAATAGCTATATGAACTATATGGTTAAACCAAACTTCAAAATAGCAGGACCAGTATTTGGACCAAAAATTAAGTTCTTTGGTGATGCTTTATTAAGTCTTCCAGTAGAAGAAATTAATAAACTTCAAAATAATCAAAATGTTAAAGTTATGGTTGATAACGAAGAGTTTGAAATATCTTTAGATATGGTTGATATAAGAATAACAGCTAAAGAAGGATTTGATGTTGCTATGGAAAATAACAACTTCATTATCTTAAATACTGAACTTACTAAAGAATTAATTGAAGAAGGAATTGCAAGAGAATTCATTTCAAAAATTCAAAATATGAGAAAAACAAAAGATTATAATATCGTTGATAGAATAACTATTTATTACAGTGGTGATGAAGAAGTTATGGAAACTGTTAATAATCAAAAAGAGTTTATCAAGAAAGAAACTCTTGCGACAGATGTTATTATAAAAGAAAATTTAACAGAATGTTTTGATTTAAATGGTCATGAAACTTATTTAGATACTGAAAGAAATGATTAAACATCATTTCTTTTTTTGTATGTTTACATTGTTTTATAAATTTGTTATACTTATGATATAAGAGTAGGATGATAGTTATGATAATTATATTGAAAAAAATGTCGAAAAAAGGATTTACATTAATAGAACTTCTAGCAGTTATTTTAATATTAGGAATCATTGCTTTAATAGCAATACCAATGGTTACTAAACTTATAAATCAAAGCAAGAAAGAAGCTTTTGAAACATCTGTTAAAAATGTAGTAGATGCTATAGAGGATAATTGTCTTCAAGAGCAAATGAAGGGTGAACCTATTACAGCAACCTATACTTTTACAAATGGTACAGTCTCTCCTTCAATTAATATTAAGGGGTCTTTGCCAAAGAGTGGTACTGTTACAGTTGATTCAAGTTGCAATGCTAAAATTAATCTAACTAATGGTACTTATACAATATATAACGAATATGAAAATGGAAAAGTTGTATATTTTAATCCAGAAACAGGAGCTACTTGTGATAAAACATCTGCTGTAAGTACATTAGGTACAAAAACAGGATGTATGAAATGGTATATTTTTAATGATGATAAGTTTTCATCAACAGTTAATATGATACTAGATCATAACACAACGGCATTAATCGCATGGAATTCTAGTGGTACTAATGTTGCTGGACCTAATCAAGTTTTAAATCAATTAAAAACTGATACAAGTTCATGGCTAGGGGTTAATTTAAGAACGGATAAATATAGTGTTAAAACACAAACATCAGATGGGATGGCAGCTGATTATACAATTGACTATTCTACATATAGAGCTAGACTAATTAATGCAGATGAAATAGCTAAAATAAGTGGTAAGACTAGTTTTAGTGTAGAAAATGATCCTGATTGGTTTTATTTAGATAGTAATACACATGATCAAGTGGCAACTGAACAGGGAAAAAGTTCATATGCTTGGTTATTTGACTATACAGGTGGATGTTTTGTGAATGGATGTAATTTTGAAAATTATGGTACAGCAGGTTACTGGACTAGTTCATTAAGTAAAGGTAGTTATAGGTATGCTTGGCGTATAAATAATGCCGGAATTCTAGATTACGATTATGTAGATGATACTTCAGAAGATGGAATTAGACCAGTTATTACAATATCAAAGACAGCATTCTAATTAATATATTAAAAGGAGGTTAATAGTATGAAAAAAAAGGGGTTCACCCTAATAGAACTTTTAGCAGTAATATTAATACTTGGTATAATTACTTTAATAGCTATACCAATAGTTAGTAAAATTTTATCTCAAAGTAAAAAGAGTTCCTTTGAAACAACAATAAATAATGTTGTTAGCGCTATTGAAGACACATGTCGTCTTCAACAACTAAAAGATCAAGATATAAATTACACATATAATTTTCTTGATGGTTTGGTTTCTCCAACGCTTTCAATAAAGGGAAAATTACCAAAAACAGGGGTTGTAAAAGTTGATTCTAACTGTAATACAGTTTTTAGTTTAACTAACGGATCATATACTGCTACTAAAACTAACCCAGCAGTTGATTTTTCTGTAATAAATGGTAGCACTGTAGATTTAGAAATACATAATATTTATGCTGATGGTACAGCAGTATATTTTAATCCAAATACAGGTGAAAAATGTAATTCTGCTAGTGCTGTAAGTACAACTGGAACGAAAAGTGGTTGTATGAAATGGTATGCATTTGGTGATACTGGATATGATAACGAATCATTAAATCTTATATTAGATCATAATACATCATCTTCAATTTGGAGTTCAACTGGTGATAATGTAACAGGACCAAATTCACTTCTTAATCAATTAAAAACAGATACTGATTCTTGGGCTGGATTATCTACAAGAACAGATAGTTATACACTAAATAATGGTATTTCAAATTATACTATAAATTATTCTACTTATAAAGCAAGGTTAATTACTGCTAACGAAGTAGCTAGCATATCAAAAAATATAACATTTAATGAACTTACAAGTTATGGATGGTTCTATTTATCTACTAATACTCAAGAACAACAAGAGATGACTAAAGGTCAGAATGCCTATGCTTGGTTATTTGATTATACTAACCAGTGTACTGTTGCAGGATGTAAAAATGTTGATGATAGTACATATGGATACTGGACTGCGACAGCAAGCGGAAGTCATTCACTAGTTGCCTGGAGAGTTGACCATTTAGGAAATGTCAATTATGGTGCTGTTTATGATGGTGGACGTGGGGTTCGACCAGTTATTACAATATCAAAAACAGTTATAGAGTAAATAAAAACTCACTAGTTTAACTAGTGAGTTTTTTGCACAAAAAAACCACTAAAATTATGCAGTTTTAGCAGTTTTCTTTAATGTTCTAAGTTCTCTTGCAGTCATTATAACTGTTTCACCATTATCTAATTTAACTTTTTGATAATTAGGTTTGAAAGCATGTCTTGTACTGTTGCAAGCATGTGATCTTCTATTTCCAAATAATGGAGTAGTGTTACTAACTTTTGTAGCCATGTTTATTCCTCCTTACAAAATTATAATTTTGTTCCACGCTATATAACTTTATCATAAAATATCCAATAAGTCAAACATTTATAAGAAAAAATCATATAAAATATCTATATTTGAAGGATTATCTAAAGTTATAAAGAAACATATATTTAGGATACATCCAACTGAATTATATAAATTGGCTTCCTTGTTATCAATAGTAACACAAAACAATTATTTATTCAATTATATTAGTTTAAATAATGAAATAAATATGATAAAATTATCTTAGAGGAGGTGAACTTATGTATGCACCACTTTATGTAAAAACAAATAATTCCTTACTTGAAAGCATGATTAAGATAGAAGAGTTAATAGAATTTGCTAAAGCAAATAACATAAAAGCCTTAACTATAACAGACAATCGTATGTATGGAGTTATGGAATTTTATAAGGCATGTATATCAAATGGTATTAAGCCTATTATTGGTTATGAAATTGTTCTTGAAACAAAGATTATATTGTACGCTAAAGATATACTAGGCTATAAAAATTTAGTTAAGTTATCTACTATTGCATCTGAAAGAATAATAACAATTGATGAACTAAAAAAATATTCTCAAAACTTAATTTGTATTGTTCCTTATGATTCACTTAAATTATATGAAGAATTAAGTAGTTTTTATAATGATATCTATAAATCTTATAAAAACATTGATGAAAAAGAAAAACTATCTGGTGATAATTTAGTATATATGAATGAAACACTTTATATAAACAAGAGTGACAGTGAGTATTTACCATATCTTCATGGAATTAAGGATGGAATTATGGCATCTAATGTAAAACTTAATGTTAAGAATAATTTTATAGTAACGGAAGAAATAATGGTAAAATATTTTCCGGAACATCTAGATAATAACAAAAAAATAGTTGAGATGTGTAATGTAGAAATAAGTTACACTCCAGATCTACTTCCTAAATACAAGTGTCCAGATAATATGGAAAGTTTTGATTATTTAAAAAAACTATGTATTGAAGGCCTTAAAAGAATTTTTGGTACTACTGTCAGTAATGTATATAAAGAAAGACTTAAATATGAATTGGATATTATAAATAAAATGGGGTTTTGTAACTATTTTTTAGTTGTATGGGATTTCGTAAAGTATGCCAAGGAAAATGGTATATATATTGGTCCTGGTAGAGGATCAGCAGCTGGAGCTTTAGTATCTTATGTACTTGATGTTACTACTATTGATCCTATAAAATATAATTTGTTTTTTGAAAGATTTCTAAATCCTGAAAGAATTTCAATGCCAGATATTGATATAGATATACAAGATAATAAAAGGGAAGATTTAATTAATTATTGTATAAATAAGTATGGTGAAAAAAGAGTTGTTCCAATTATTGCATTTGGAACGCTTGCGTCAAAACAAGTTATTCGCGACGTAGGAAGAACTATGGATGTAGACCTTCAAATAATTGATTATATTTGTAAAAATTTAGATTCTAGATTATCCTTAAAAGATAATATAAGAAATAATAAGAGACTTGCTGATTATATAGATATGGATGAGGAATTAACCAAATTATATGAAGTTGCTTCTAAATTTGAAGGATTAAAGCGTCATACAACAATACATGCTGCTGGTATAATTATGTCAGAAGTTGATATTGATGATATAGTACCACTTGATAAAAGTCATGAAGGATTTTATACAACAGCTTATTCTATGAACTATTTAGAGGAATTAGGACTTCTTAAAATGGACTTTTTGGCAATTAAAAATTTAACGATAATTCATAATATAATTGATGATATAGGAGGCAATCTTACTTTTGATAATATACCTGAGAATGATGCTAAAGCGTTAAAGGTATTTACCGATGTTGATACCCTTGGAATATTTCAGTTTGAATCACAGGGGATGATGAACTTTTTACGTAAGTTTAGACCATCATCATTTGAAGATGTTTTTGCTGCAATTGCTCTTTATAGACCAGGCCCTATGCAAAATATAGATATGTATATTAAAAGGAAGCAAGGAAAAGAGATAATTGATTATTATCACGAATCACTAGTTGATATACTAAAAAATACTTATGGTATATTTATATATCAGGAGCAAATTATGCAAGTAGCGTCAGTAATGGCAGGTTATTCACTTGGGGAAGCAGACTTACTTAGAAAGGCTATGAGCAAAAAGAAAGAAGATATACTTGTTAAAGAAAAAGACAAGTTTATTACAAGAAGTGTTGAACGTGGTTATGACAAAGATCTTAGTATAAAGGTATATGAAGTAATTCATAGTTTTGCTTCTTATGGATTTAACCGTTCTCATTCTGTTGCATACTCTATGGTTGCTTATCGCATGGCTTATTTAAAAAGTCATTATCCACTTTACTTTATGAAGGAGTTACTTACTACCTTTATGGGAAGTGAAACAAAAACAAAAGAATATATTTATGAATGTAAAACACGAGGAATAAATGTATTAAAACCAAGTATAAATTATAGCAGTAATATCTATAAAGTAGATTCAAGTGCAATTAGATATCCTTTAACTGGAATTAAAGGATTAGGTAATAATGTAGTTCTAGCGATTATTGAAGAACGAGAAAAGGAACCTTTTAAGGATATATATGATTTTTTCAAAAGATGCTATAATAAGCCTGTAAATAAAAAAGTAATAGAAAACTTAATTTATTCCGGTGCTTTGGAAGAATTTGGATTTAACAGGAAAACACTTATTATGAACTTAGATGAATTAATTAATTATAGTGATATAAGTGGCGGTTTTGATGATGAATTTAACTTAAAACCAGAGATAAAAATATATGAAGAGTTTAGTAAAAGAGATATCTTAATGGAAGAATTAAATACTTTTGGATTTTATTTAACTAATCATCCTGTAACAGAATATAAAAATAAAGCTGGTTTAGTTCAAATAAATGAACTAGATAAATATTTTGATAAGGTTATTAATATAGTATTACTAGTAGATAGAAAAAATGAGGTCACTACTAAGAAAAATGATAAAATGTTATTTGTTACTGGTAGTGATGAAATAAATAATGTTGATGTTGTTTTATTTCCGTCTATTTATGAAAAATATCCTAATATAAATGTTGGGGATGTTCTTGGAATAAATGCAAAAGTTGAAAAAAGATTTGATAAATATCAATTAGTTGTTAACACGATAAAATACTTGTGTTAAATTTAATAATATATTATAATTATGCAAGAAGGGATTGAAATAAATGGAAGATGTATTAATGGAAACTGAAATGTCTATGGAAGGTTCTATTGAAACTTTAGAGAAAAGATTTACTAATATAAGAGCAGGGAGAGCTAATCCAGCAATACTAGATCATGTTTTAGTTAGTTACTATGGAAGTGATACACCACTTAAGCAATTAGCTACTGTATCTGTACCTGAGGCTCGTCAACTATGTATTAAACCATTTGATAAATCAAGTATAACTGCTATTGAAAAAGGAATATATGCTGCTAATATAGGACTTACTCCTAATAATAATGGCGAAACAATTATATTAAATATTCCAGCTCTTACTGAACAAACAAGAAGAGATTTTGTTAAACAAGCAAAACAAATGGCTGAAGAAGCTAAGATCAATTTAAGAAATATTAGACAAGATGCAAATAATGACATTAAAAAGTTAGAAATAACTGAAGATGAAAAGAAATTAGCTGTAGAGGAAATACAGGAATTAATAAATAAATACAATAAAATAGTTGAAGATAGATTGAAGATAAAAGAACAAGAATTAATGACAGTATAATTTTTGTCTTTTTTTCATACTCATAATAGTGTATAATAAATATATATTATATGAAGGAGGAATAATATGAAAAGTTTTAAGAAAACATTATCAATTATCCTCAGAATATTCATTATATTTATTATATTATTAGGTATCATGACTGTATCAATTAATCTTTATATGATAAGTTATGCGAAAAAATATATTTTAACAATGGATAATATAAATACTGCAAGTGTAAGTTGTATTACTGTTCTTGGGGCTAGTGTTAAATCAAATGGAACACCTAGTAATATGTTAGAAGATCGTCTTGCAGAGAGCGTAGTTTTATATAATGTAGGAGTGTCTAATAAAATAATAATGAGTGGTGATCATGCGAATGATAACTATGATGAAGTTAATACCATGAAAAATTATGCTATCAAAAAAGGTATACCATCAAGTGACATTTTTATGGATCATGCAGGTCTTAATACTTATGATAGTATGTATCGTTTAAAAAATATTTTTGAAGTGGGTTCTACTATGATAGTAACTCAAGACTATCATTTATATAGAGCAATTTATATAGCTAGAAAAATGGGCATAGAAGCTTATGGAATAGCGTCAAATCCAAGGGAGTATAATGGACAGTTTTATAGAGACATTAGAGAGATACTCGCAAGAGTAAAGGATTACTTTAAGGTAATTATAGAGCCAGAATCTACCGTTGTAGGTGACTCAATATCGGTATTTGGTAATGGTGATAGTACAAATGATAAATAAAGAATTATATAGGAGGATAATATGAAAAAGTTATTTTTAAGCTTATTTACAATTTTAGCGTTTTTTTCAATTAATATTAATGTGGAGGCAAAGAGTTCTTTTTACCAATTTGATGATAATTTAGATATAGAAAATAAATTTGATGGCAGTGTTTTCTTTGCAGGAGAAACTGTTTTCACTAAATCAGAAGTTGATGGTATAGCTTTTATAGGTGGAAATAATGTTGAAGTAAATGGCCAAGTTGATTATGGTTTTTTTGCTGGAAACAGTATTAAAATAACAGGAAAAGTAGATAATGACTTATTTGCTGCAGGCTCTAATATTGCCATTAATGATGATGCGTCTGTTGAAAGAGATTCTTATCTTGCTGCATCAACTATAAACATTAAGGATGCAACATTTGGTAGAGACATAAAAATGACAGCTGCAACTATAACACTTAGAGATGTAACAATAAATGGTGATGTTTATATATCAGCAACAAATATAAAATTAGATAATAATGTAGTGATTAATGGTAAATTATCTTACAATGAAGATGCTGTAATCTCAGGAATTGACGATAATAATATTGGTGAAGTAGATACTTACAAAACTAATATAGATGAATCTACAACTCTATTATCTAATGTTAAAAGTAAACTATTTAGTATAATATCTGGATTTATAATACTTGTAATTATGTTTCTAGCTTTCCCAAATTTATTTAAGAAAATAGATACTAAAATTAATGATAATAAGATAGGAAACTATTTTACAAAAGCTGGTATTGGTTTTATAGGATTAATTATAATTCCAATAATTTCTATAATTAGTATTTGTACAATAATTGGTATGCCAATAGGATTAATTTTAATAGCAGCATATATTGTATCATTATATTTTGCAATTCTTATATCTGCATATGTATTAGGTAATAAAATATATACTACTATGTTTAAAAAAGAATATAATTTCTATACTGTATCTTTTATTGGATTAATAATAATAAAAGCATTAGAATTAATTCCAGTAGTTTCAGGTATAGTAGGTTTCTTTAGTCTTCTATTCGGACTTGGAATGATTATAAGTTTATTTATCAAAGATAAGAAATAATAATTAAAACTATCAATTAATGATAGTTTTTTCTTTACTTTATAAATTAGTAATACTATAATAAGTGCAACTAGAGGAGGTATAGTATGTTTAAACCAGGAGATATTGTTCAAAGTGATAAAGTTATACTTATTGATAACAAAGTTGATAATAAAGAAAACAGATTGTTTGTAGTTTTATTTTCTTTAGAATTAGAAAGTGGAAATAAGGTTTTTGTTTGTCCTTTAACTAAACAAACCAAAGCATTTAATAAACATCCTGACAACTATTTTTTTATACCAAGTGTTATTGAAAAGTTTTTCCAATTTGATTTTGCTAAAATAGATAATATTGTAGCCTTTAACGATTCTGAACTTCATAATGTAGCAATAAAATTAGATGAAGTTACTGTAAATAGAATTTTAGAGAAAATAAAAATGTGTTCACCTAAGGCAAAACAATTAGAACAATATGAATACATTAAGAAGATCATTGAATATATTGAACTTTTTAATAAACTAGACGCTAAAAAAGCAAAAAAAGAAGCAAAGCAAAAGAAATTATCTGTATCATCTAGATAATTTATTTAAATAGAGAAAACAATTTGTTTTCTCTTTTTTATTGCCTAAATTTTCAATAAACTTCTTGTAAAAAATCAATCTAAATGGTATGATATATACATAGTAAATAGAATAGATAATGAGAAATTACAAATAAATACAAATAACGACAAAAGAATTAAATGGGGTGCATTTATGAATATATCAAGAAAGAAACTGAGGGGGTTTACTCTAATAGAATTATTAGCAATTTTAATACTGTTAGGTATACTACTTTTAATAGCCATACCACTTGTGACTCACATTGTTAAAGAAGCTAAAGCAAAAATATGTGACTTAAACGCCAAGACAATGGAAATTGCAGCAGATAATTATATAGCAAGGGACGCTATAACAATTAAAATAGGAGAAACAAGAATAGTTCAGTTAAGCGAGCTTCAATCAGCGGGATATATATCAGATATGTATTCTCCATATGCAAAAAGAGAAGCTTGTACAGGATATGTAGTAGTTACAAATGAAGGTCAAAGAGGTAATGATTACTATGTATATCAAAGTGAACTAAAATGTGGAAATTCATGTGTAACAGCTAATTATGATGTATCACATGGAAATCCCGGAACAGGAAATACTGATGCAAATGATTTAAAGGATCATATGAAAGAAAAAAATAACGATTGGTATTTTGAAGGAGACAGTCCAAATAACTGGGTAAAATTTGGAATGATTGATGGAATAACTAATCGTGGATTATTATGGCGTATTGTAAAATTAGATGATACGGGAATAAAGATGGTATATGAAGGATTAGAGAATGGTTCTAAGAATCCTTTAGAAGATGGAAGAGCACTAATAGATGGAACAATGGGAATATCTTGGAATACATCTGGAAAAAACAAATGGAATGAACCAGCTAGTTTAGAAGGTAAATTAAATGAGTGGTTATCACTTCTAAATATACCAGATATAAGTAGTTACCTAGCCAAAATTAATTGGAAGGTAGGAGGCGTTCCATATCAAGATCCAACAACAATAGGAACATTTAATCATTATCAAGCAATAAGTAGTACTGATGCAGGTGGAAGTTTTGATGGCTTGTCAAAAAATGAAAGCTATGTAGGAACTATAAATGCAATAGATTTTATGTATACAAGTGATAATGAAGCGTGTGTAAATAGTTATCTAGAAACTGGAAGTAGTAGTGAGTGTGCATATGATCCATCAACTGGAGAAATAAATAACTTCTTACAAAAAGGAAAATATTTGTACTGGACACTTAATGCTAGAAGCGATGTAGATAATATGGCATGGGATATAAGTAATTCAGGACTTATAGGAAGTAATACTGTTACATTATCAACAATATCAGTGAGGCCAGTATTAAATTTAAAACTAAATAGTAAGTTTATTTCAGGAACAGGAACAATTGAAGATCCATATGTTTTAGAAGATTATATGATAGGATTAACAGATAAACCAGTAATAACACTAAATGGTGATTCAACAATTTTTGTTCGTCAGTATGACTCTTACGAAGATGAGGGCGCAACTGCACTTGATAAGCAAGACGGAGATTTAACTAGCGATATAAGTGTTACAGGAACAGTAAATGTAAATACACCAGGCAATTATGAAATAAAATATGATGTTACAGATAGTGATGGAAATAAAGCTATAACAGTTGCCAGAAAAGTAGTTGTTATTGAAAGGGATTTACCAATAATTAAGCTAAATGGTACTAATCCAACATATGTGACAATAACAAAATCATATACAGAGCCAGGTGCAACTGCATTTGATATAAATTATGGTGATATAAGTAGTAGTATAGTAACAAGTGGAAGCGTAGATACATCAACTTTAGGAACATATTATATAAAATATAATGTAACTAATGAAGATGGAATGAAAGCACCTGAGGTTACTAGAAAAGTTATAGTAAAAGTACCAGTTCCAACAATTTTATTAAACGGTGAAAATACTGTCCTAGTAGATATAGGTACAATATATAATGATGAAGGAGCTACTGCTTCAGATGAAGTCGATGGTGATTTAACATCAAGTATAGCTGAGAGAATAGAGTACTATAATCCAACAAGTAAAACATGGCAAGTAGTATCATCAATAAATACAGGAACAGTATCAAAATATCGAATAAGATATTCAGTAACAAATAGTTATGGGTCAAACTCATTTATATATAGAAATATTCAAATAGTAAAAGTTGCAGGGCCAATAATAACATTTACACCTAATGGTGGTGGAACTTCTAAAAAGACATGGTCTACTGTAATAAATGTTGATAAAAGAAATTATGATGTAGTAACATCGAGTCAAAAATATATGATTAAAAGTAACTGGAGCTCAGCTGATGTAGGTGATATTGATAATTATAGATCATCTTATACAGATGGACAGACTATTACAATGACTCGTGGAACAGCGTACTATACTATATATGCAAGAGCATTTGATACATATGGAGATCTTACATTAAAAGCATCTGGCAGGTTTAAACTAGATAACTCAAGACCATATATAGATATAAATGGTGGAACAGAAGAGATATTACTAGGTCACACTTATCGAGATAAGGGAGCCGAAGCTTATGATGACTACTGGGATGGAAATATAACAAGTAAAATAACTACAACTTCAAACGTAGACACATCTAAACTGGGAACTTATTATGTAACATATAAAGTTACAGATAGTGCAGGAAATACAACAACAAAAAGTAGAAAAGTTATAGTATATCATCCACAAGCTGAAATTTATTTAAAGGGTGGAAGTACTATCAATCTACTTTATGGAACACCATATGTTGAACTAGGTGCTACTGCTTATGATGAAATAGATGGAAATATAACTTCTAATATAACAATAACTGGTAGTGTTGATCATATGCGTGAAGCTACATACTACATAACATATAAAGTTACAAATTCTTCTGGATATACAACAACAAGAACTAGAACAGTAAATGTTTATATACCAAAACCTGTTGTAACATTAAAGGGAAGTAGTGATATAAGATTACTAATACATACAACATATGTAGATGCTGGTGCAACAGCTAATGATACACTGGATGGAGATTTAACAAGTAGAATAGTAACAACAGGAAGTGTAAATCCTGAAATTCCAGGTACATATTCTATAACATATACAGTAACAAATGATTTAGGAAAAACATCTTCAGCAACAAGAAAGATAACTGTTTATAAGCCCGAACCTGTAATTACAATAACTGGAAATAGTAATATTGAATTACTAAAAACAAGAACATATACAGATTTAGGTGCAACAGCTACTGATCAAATAGATGGAAATATAACAAATAAGATAGTAACATCAAGTACTGTAAATACAGCAGTAGCGGGTACATACTATGTTAC
>JAEWBI010000012.1 GCA_023391185.1 Bacillota bacterium
ATATATGAATTATTATATACGAAGACTCCTGAAGTAGTTGCTATAAACGAAGCTATCGAATTAGCAAAAGCTTACAGTGATGATGATGTTAGAAAAATGATTAATGGAGTATTAGACAAAGTTTATCATAATAAATAGGTGATAAAATGAATGATGATATAAATAAATATTTGACAGTTAGTGCTTTAACTGGTTATTTAAAATATAAATTTGATACAGATGAACACTTAAAGTGTGTCTTTTTAAAGGGAGAAATATCTAACTTTAAGAGCCATACAGCTGGTCATTTGTATTTTTCTATTAAAGATGAAAAAAGCAAAATAAATGCAATTATGTTTGGTGCAAATGCTAAAAAACTAAACTTTGTACCTATGGATGGTACTAAAGTACTAGTAGTTGGAAGAATAAGTGTTTATGAATCAACTGGTAATTATCAAATATATGCATCTGAAATGATGGAAGATGGCGTTGGTAATCTTTATGTAGCATATGAAAAGCTAAAAGCTGATCTTGCTAAAGAAGGACTGTTTGATGAAAGTCATAAAAAAATAATACCAAGATTTCCAAGAAGAGTTGGTGTTATTACAGCCTCAACTGGTGCGGCAATAAGAGATATTATTTCAACAATTGAAAGAAGATATCCAGTTTGCGAAATAGTTTTATTACCTAGTTTAGTTCAAGGTGAAAATGCTGCCCCTGATATAGTAAGAAATATTAAGAAAGCAGAAAATTATGATTTAGATGTTCTTATTGTTGGACGTGGTGGAGGATCAATTGAGGATTTATGGGCTTTTAACGAAGAAATAGTGGCTAGAGCTATATATGATTGTCCTATTCCTACAATTAGTGCAGTAGGACATGAAGTTGACTTTACCATAGCTGATTTTGTAGCCGACCATAGAGCCCCAACACCTACCGGCGCTGCTGAAATAGCTGTTCCAAATATTATTGAGGTAAAAAATACATTAAATAGTTTAAGTATTCGTTTAAAAGAAAACATAATAAAAAAAGTAAATTATAACAAATTACTTTTGGATTCATATAAAAACTCATTTATAATTAAAAACCCAGTTATAATGTATGAAAACAAGAAGATATTATTAGATCAGTATCATGAAAAAATTATTTCCTTATTAAAACACAAATTAGAATTAAGGAAAACCAAATTATTTCATTTAGTAGAAAAAATAAGATATGTTAGCCCAGAACAAATATGCATTAATAAGCGAAAAGATTTGATTATGATTGATACTAAGTTAAATGATTTAATAAATTACAAAGTTGATAATTCTAAAAAAATAATTAGTCATTTAATAGATAAATTAGAGTTAGTAAGTCCGCTAAACGTACTTAAAAGAGGATATAGTATAACTTATAAAAATAATAAACCTGTTAATACTATAAAAGATATTAAAATTAGTGATAATTTAGATTTAAAATTATATAATGGTCATGCTTTAGTAGAAGTAAAAGACATTATGGAGGATAAATAATATGAAATTTGAAGAAAAAATGGCAAAAGTTGAAACAATAATAAATGAACTTGAAAAAGACGAAATCAATTTAGATGATTCAATAAACAAATATACAGAAGCTATGAAACTTATTAAAGAATGTGATGATTCATTAAAAAAAGCTGAAGAAAAAATTAGTAAGATTGTTGCTGAGGATGGAACATTAAAAAGTTTTGAAATAACAGAATAGTGTAAAATGTGTAAAGTGATAAGAAAAATTATTTTTAGTACTTGCAAAGAACAAAAAAAATAGTATAATTATATATGTAAACGAGATATGCCCAACATTCTTGTTTAAATGAATTATATAATTTAAAAACTAACAATTATAGTACTATGCATTTAGATAAAATCCAATCTATCTGTCTTTAAAATGCAGCCCAAATAGTATGATATAATTTTAATAAAATATTTATGACGGATTTTTTTGTTCACATGTATGAACTTTATATATAATATTCTTATATTCTTGCGTATTCTTTGTATTCTTTTTGATTTTTATTTATGTGTTATTATAGTGCTATAAGATGGCACTTTTTTTGTTGTATTATATCCTTAATTCATGACTATTAAAAGCATATTAGAACATACTAATAGTGTAGTCTGTAATTAAGGAGTTGAGTTTATGTTTTTTAAAAAACTAGCGAAACCCATACTTCTGCTTGCTCTATTAGTTAGTATTCCATCAAAAACCTATGCTTATTCAGACTATCTCGCAGTAGGTGGAGATACAATAGGTATTACAATTAACACCGAAGGTATTCTTGTAGTTGGAACATATATGGTTGGTGGCGATTTACTTGCATCTGATTCTGGTATAAAAGTTGGTGACGTTATAGTATCTAGTGAAGATAAGAAAATAACGACTATTGAAGATTTTATGAATTCTATAGATAGTAAAGCATGTAAAAAAATAGATGTTGACTATAAAAGAAATGATAAAACATATAGTACTACTTTAAAACTTGCTTTTGATGAAAACACCTGTAAAACTGGTCTTTATGTTAAAGATAGTATTACAGGAATAGGTACACTTACTTTTATTGACCCCAATACAAAAATTTTTGGTGCCCTTGGGCATGAAATATTGGAGCAATCTACTGGAAAAATAGTAGATACAGAAAGTGGAACAATATTCGACTCCGAAGTTATAAATGTACAGAAAAGTACAAATGGTACACCTGGTGAAAAAAATGCAAGATATTATAGTTCTGAAATCAATGGAACCATATATGAAAATACTACTAAAGGTATCTTCGGTCACTATTCTAGCACCATAGATAATAGTCATCTATATAAGGTGGCTAAAGAAGAAAACATTAAAAAAGGTGAAGCAAAAATACTGACAGTTTTATCCGGTACTGAGGTAAAAGAATATACTATTAATATTATAAAAATAAATGATAATGGAGATACTAAAAATCTAGTGTTTGAAATTACTGATGCCGGACTTTTAGAAAAAACTGGTGGCATAGTACAAGGTATGAGTGGTTCTCCAATTATTCAAGGCGACTACATTATTGGAGCTGTAACTCATGTCGTTGTAGAAAATCCAACTAAAGGATATGGAATATTTATAACTAACATGTTAAAAGAAGCAGAAAACTAAGAGACATAAAGTCTCTTTTTGTTTACATAAGTATTTATATTTTTGTAAATAAAAAGACATTTTATCATTTTTTTGCTATAATTGAATTATAAGATAAAGTAGTATTATTTAGGAGGTAAAGAAATGAAAATTCCATTAAGATTTCAAATTACAGAATTTGATTGTGGTACATTAGCGCTACAAAATGCCATAAGTTTTTTATATGAAAGAGAAACAATTCCAGCTGAATTAATTAGAGCAGTATCTACATATACGCTTGACTGTTATGGTGAAGATGGTAAATTAGGTGATGGTGGTACTAGCCGCGAAGCAATGAATTTGATGACAACCTGGATAGAAGGTTATGCCAAAAGAAATTTATTTGATATTCACTGTGAAAGATATATTGATAAAGATGTAACACTTGATTTAATTAAAAGATGTTTAAATAATAAAGGTGTTGTTTTAATTAGAACTTATCAAAAAGGTGAACACTATGTTATAGCGACAGATATTGATGATGAATATGTTTATATATGGGACTCATACTATTTAGATGAGAATTATTATGATCCAGATAAAAAAGTAACAATTGTTTTTGATGAACCTTTCAACTATAATCGTAAAGTTTTACTAGATAGATTTGATTCAGAGAGCAAACTAGATTTTGCACTTGGTCCAATTGAAGATAGGGAATGTGTTTTATTTACTAGAAAGTTTATTTAGGAAGGTAAGTAGATATGGAAATATTAGATGGTAAGAAAACAAGTCAAGAGATTATGAAAAATTATAAAGAAAGAATAAAAATGCTTAGAAGAAAACCTTGTTTAGCAATTCTTTCTATTAATCCAGACGATGCTAGCCAAATATACATAAAACAAAAAGAAAAAGCTTGTAAGGATATGGGAATGGATTTAGAAAAGTATATTTTTACTACTACTACTTCTAAAGAAGAAATAGTTTCAATCATACAGTATTTAAATGAAGATGATGACATAGACGGAATATTATTACAACTTCCAGTACCAAATACTATGGATGCCCATGATCTTATTAATGAAATTGATCCATCTAAGGATGTAGATGGATTAACTGATAAGAATATTGGAGGACTTATGCATGATCAAGATGTATTAAGCCCATGCACAGCTCTTGGGGTTATTGATTTATTAGATGCTTATAACATTAAATTAAAAGGGAAAAATGTTCTTTTAGTTGGTAGAAGTAACTTGGTTGGAAAACCATTAATACCACTTTTTCTAAATAGGGATGCTACTATCACAATAGTTCATACAAAGACTGAAAATCTAGAAAACTATTCTAGACTTGCTGATATTATAGTTGTAGCTGCAGGAAGCCCAAGTTTAATCAAAGCAGATATGGTTAAAGAAGGAGCAGTCATAGTTGATGTAGGAATAAGCAGAATTAACGGAAAATTAGAAGGTGATGTTGATTTTGAAGCTGTTAAAGCAAAAACATCTTATATTACTCCAGTACCAGGTGGAGTAGGACCTATGACTATTCAAGCATTAATTAGAAATGTTTATTATGCATATTTAAATAGAGAAAGAAAGAGACTAGGAAAATAAAAGAGACTATTGTCTCTTTTTTTGATATAATGATAAAGGTGATAATATGAAACAAATTCTTAAAAAACTTAGCAATGATATAGGTGATTTAGAATATATGATGTATCAAGAAATACCAGCAAGTGAAAATGGAGCATTAAATAATTTAAAAGGGGCTACTCTTATAAATTATTATTTACTAATAAAAGAACGATTAGGTGAAGAATTTGCCTTGCTCGATGAAAAGAAAACACCACGAATCACATATATAATGTATGTAAATGATTACCCAGTAGGTGAGATTATGATAAGACCAATATTAAATGATTACTGGAAAGAATTTTCTGGAAATATTGGTTATAAAATTAGACCTTCTGAAAGAAATAAAGGTTATGGTAAGATTATGCTTAAACTAGCATTAGAAGAATGCAAAAAATTAAAAATGTCAGAAGTATATTTACAGTGTATGAAATATAACATTTATTCAAGCAAAGTAATATTATCGAATAACGGAAAACTAATAAAAGAAGATGCTAATACATTTTACTATAAAATCGAATTATAGTGATTAATATAGAATTGATATAAAATACAATTATTATTTAGAGGAGTTGATAGGATGGCATCAGCAATAATACATATTTGTGTAGCGAAAAAAGTAAACGACAAATTAAAAAGAAATGAAAAGGATTTTTACCTAGGTGCTATCGCACCTGACTTAACTAAGCATGTAGGCTTACCTAAAACATATTCACATTTCTTATTAGGTACTCTTAAAGATGATGTTCCTAATATTGAAATGTTTGTTAATAAATATAGAAATGAATTAAATAACGATTTTGAACTTGGATATTTAGTACATTTATATACTGATAAACTATGGTTTAATGGATTTTTAGACAATCTAGTTTTAAATGATAATATTAAATTATTAGATGGTACTATTGTTAAAGTTAAACAAAATGAATTGTCAAACTTAATATATAATGATTATACTAGTTTAAATGTAGATTTAATCGATTATTATGATTTAGATTTATCATTATTTTATGAAGAGTTTGACTATCCGAAAAGCAAAATAGAAGAAATACCTATGGATAGGATTGATCTTATTATAGAAAAAATGGGAATTATTATAGAAAATTCTAAAAAAGAAAAAAGTTATGTATTTGATATTGATGAAGTTATTAATTTTATAGAAAAAGCAGCTGAAGAAACATATAATTATTTAAAAGAAAATAATTTGGATGGGGGAAAATAAATGAAAAAGAATCCAATAATAGGAATTGTAAGTAGATTTGATCAAGAAAAAATGCTTATGAATATGACAAAAATAAATGAGATTGGTGAATACTATGTTAAGGTAGTAAGTGAATATGGGGGAATACCAATAGGTATACTACCTGTACAAGATATACTATATACTGATTTAGCACCTAAAGAAGTTCCAAGACTTACTGTTCACGAGAAAGAAAAACTAATTGATATTATTAATATCTGCGATGGTATTATGCTGCCAGGAGGTAGTAGATGGTATGAATATGAAGAGTTTATATGTGAATATGCTCATAAAAATAACATACCTGTACTAGGAATTTGCCAAGGTTTGCAAATAATGGGTTATGTATCTAGAAAAGAAAAAGATGATGAAGATGATGAACTTAAAACTTACAAAAATGATACTGAAATAAATCATCAAGCATTAGGCGTAAAGTATGTTCATAAAGTATCAATAAAACCAAATACTAAGCTATATGATATTTTAGGTGAAACTGAAGTTAGTGTTAACAGCAGACATAAATTTAATATAGGTACACATGTAAATTTAAATATTTCGGCTATAAGTGAAGATGGTATAGTTGAAGCTGCTGAAGATCCAAACTGCAAATTTTATTTAGGTGTTCAGTGGCATCCAGAACTTATGGATGAGTACGATTCTAATCAAGGAAATATAATTAAGGAATTTATAGATTCATGCAAGTGAAAAAATGTGTATTTTTGGTGAATATAACTTTGACAACATAGTATTGTAATGATATAATTTAGTTATACAATTAGTTATATTGGTTATTTTATTATTGTTTTGTATATACCATACGCAAAATAAATATTTAATTTGACAAAGGTTATTTTTGTGCTATAATAATGGCACTTAAAGGGGGAAAGTTATATGTATAATGAAAAAAATGATGGATTTTCTATAAGAGATATTTTTATCCAATTATTATTTATTATTTTGTTTGTATTTATCCTAGTATGGTTATTTCCAACAAAGGCTAGTGTGAATAATCAATTTGCTGATCTAAATAGCAGATTAGATGCTTTAACTAGTGGAATATTTAATGATAATTTACAAACAATGAAAGATGCTGCAGTAAGTTATTATACTACTGAAAGATTACCACAAAACATTAATGATGTTAAATCAATGACATTAAAAGAAATGCTTTCAGAAAAGTTATTAGTAGAATTTACTGATGGCAATGGGAATGCTTGTAGTTTAACTGATTCTTATGTAGAAGTTGTTAAACTTGAGGATGAATACCAAATGAAAATTAATTTATCATGTACTGATAATGATGCTTACATAATCGTTCATCTAGGTTGCTACGATTATTGTGATGCTTCTGGAGTATGTGAAAAAGAAGAAACAACAACAGTTACAAAAAACACACCAACTCCAACTCCTACACCAACTCCAACAACAACAACTTGTAGTTATGAATATAAGTTAGTTATTAATGGTAAATGGGGAGAATATGGTACTTGGTCAAGTTGGTCTACAAATAAAATTGATCAAACTGACTATCGTCAAGTAGAGATGAAAAAAGAACAAGTTCTTAAAGGAACACAACAAGTTCAAACTGGTACTAGAGTTGAAACAATTGGTGCAACAGCAAGTACTACTACTTATTGCCCAAGTGGATATACAAGAAGTAGTAATGGTGCATACTGTGTTGCAACTTCAACTACAACTGGCTATTATAATGCTAAATGTCCAACAGGATATACAATGAGTAATGGCGTATGTTATGGTACTAAATATACAACTGTAAGTGCTGATCCAATATGTCCAAGTGGATATACAAGAAGTGGTACAACATGTTATAAATCTGGTACTAGTCAAGTAACTATGGTTCCAAGTTGTCCAAGTGGATATACATTAAGTGGTAATTATTGTTATAAGACGGGTACATCAACAGTTACAATGACACCAAGTTGCCCAAGTGGTTATACACTAAGTGGTAGCAATTGTACTAAAAAAGTAACAAGTGGTGGAACAACAACTTATACAAGAGGTGACTATATCACCACTAAAACAGGTACTTCAGTTCCATCAAATAGTAGTTCTTACTATTATGAAGCTGTATCATCTGATTATGTATATGACTGTTCAAATTCATGTGCATTTAGATGGGTTTATACATATAAAGTTTATAAAGCTGTTGCTACTACAACAGGTGGTGGAACAACTACATTAACTACTGCTGCATCATGTGCAACAAACTATACATTAAGTAATGGTATGTGCTACAAGACAGTAGACTTAAGTGATAAAACCGCTGCATCTTGTGCAACAAATTATACATTAAGTAATGGTGTATGTTATAAAACAACAACAACAACTGATAGTAAGACTGCTACTTGTGCTAGTGGATACACACTAAGTGGTTCATTATGTTATAAGTCAACATCAACTACAATTCAGTTAACACCAAGTTGTCCAACAGGATACACATTAAGTGGTGAAAGATGTTATGGTTCTGTATCAAGTACAACTAATTTATTAACATCAACTTCATATTCTTGTCCAAGTGGATACACATTAAATGGTTCAACTTGTGCTAAAACAGTTGCTGTTTATGAAGTACAAAATGTTTATGAAACAGTTACATACTATAGATATAAACAAAGACAATATATTTCAGGTGATGTAAAAACTGTATGGAGTAAATCTGATAATGATACTACTTTAATTAGTCAAGGTTATTCATTAACTGGAAATAAAAAATGTAGTTAATACAGATATAGTTGCGCACTCCAGGGTTCGCAACTATATTGCTTATATAGGGAAAATTATTTGTTAATTATTGTAATTATCAAGGAGGAATATAAATGAGTATAAAAAGATTTTGTAGTTATAAAATAGAAAATGAAGATCTAGTTTATAAGTATATAGATGAAAATAATAAAGTTCAAGTAGATAAAGAACCTTTAAGACTATTTGGTAAAAGAAATAATAGAATAGACGCTATTATTGAAGGAGTTAAACAAACAGTAGCAGAAGTAGAAAAAATCAAGAAAACTCAACTTGAGGAACAATTAGCATCTCAGGCTATTCAATATTTGGACGAAGATGAGAATGCATTAGAAAATAAAGAGGGGTCTTCAAAAGATATACCTACAGATAATGATGAAACTGCTGAACCAGTAGTTATTCCAGATGATGCTACTGCTGAAACTGATTTAGAAGATGAAGAAGTTTTAGAAGGCGAAGAAATTGCTGAAGAACAAGAAAAGCAAGAAGCTGAGTATGAGGAAGTTGAACCTGCTAAAAAGAAAAAATGGTTAAAGAAAGCTGGTAAGATTGCTCTTGTAGCAGTTATTGCTCTTGCTATAGCAGCTGGTGTTAAATCATGTATGAATAGTAAAAATAAGGTTGCTACACTAGATGATACGCAATCTCCAACTCCTACTGTTACAACAATAGATGATTTAAAAGAAGATTCTAGATATACAGAGATTACAGAAAACATGCTTATTGAAACAACAGAAGATTTCATTAAAGAACTTGCGGATCATGGTATCACTGTTACTGCATCTGATGCACTAACATATGTAACTGTAGCTAATATAACACATTTAAAAGAAACTAATCCTGAATTGCTTAATAAAGTATTAGAAGGTATGGATGAAGTTGAAACATTAAGTAAAACAGGTCATATTATTGGACAAATTGTTACTAATGAAGTAACTACAAAAGATGATACTGTTGATTGGACAATTGCTTTCATGGATGAAACTGATAGAAAAATAGCTGCTCATGGAGCTGGTTATGTTATTGAAGGATCTAAAAAAATAGCAGCCGATGAAACATTAAAAGAAGATGAAAAAATTTCACAAATACAGACTTTAGTAGCTGAAAAATTTGTGGCACCTAATTTTGATAAAACAGTAGGGTATACATTTAATGATGAAAGTAAGATAACTCTTTCACAAGAAGATGGTGCTGACTTTATATCAGATGCAATTATTACTGGTGTTCTTATGGGTGATAATACACTTAAGAACTATATTAATGCTGAAAATAAATATGAAGATACAAAAGATTCAACATGGGTTACAACAACATCATATGGAGAAATATCAGCTGATTTAAAAGCTATTTCTGAAAATGCTGATAATGTATCTAATTTAATGAGAATTATTGAAGAATGTCAATCATTAGAATCTAATCAAGCATCAATAGAGACAACAAAAACAAAATAAATAATGAATTAAAAATCTTTCTATGGTAAAATAAATCCAAGAAAGATTTTTTAGTTTTATTAAAAATATCTTGACTCTCCCCTTAGGGTAAATAGTAAAGTTAATTTAGGAGGTGATTTTTATGTATAGAATCGGTGAATTTTCAGTCCTTTCAAAAACAACAATTAAAACTTTAAGATATTATGAAAAAGAGGGGTTACTAATACCCTCATATATTGATAATAATAATGGTTATAGATTTTATGAAACTGCGCAGTTATTGGAGCTAAGTAAAGTTATTTCACTAAGACAAATAGGTATGACAATTGATAATATTAAAGAAATTTTAAATGGTGGAGATATTGATAAAATACTAAATTTACGAAAGGAAGAATTGAAATCAGAAATATCTATTTATGAAGATCAACTCTCTAGAATTAATTATTTATTGGAGAGAAAAGAAATGAAATATGAAGCTGTTATTAAAGAATTACCAGATTATATCATTTATTATAAGGATGGGATAATTAAGAACTTTACAGAACTAACAAATTTTATATTAAGTTCTGCTGAAGATTGCCGTATACTTAATCCAAATATTAAATGTATATCTCCAGACTACTGTTATGTTAATTATCTTGATGGTGAGTTTAAAGAAAGTGATATTCATGTAATATATGCTCAAGCTGTAACTGAAATGGGTAAAGATGGTAATAATATTAAGTTTAAAAAGTTAGAACCTGTTAAAGCTGTTTGCATTTATCATAAAGGAGATTATAGTAAATTAGGTGGCGCTTATGCTTTTGGGGTAAAATGGGTACAAGAAAACAATTATGAAATAGTCGATAATATTAGAGAAAGATATATAGATGGTATTTGGAATAAGGAAAATGCTGATGACTGGCTAACTGAAATTCAAATACCTATTAGAAAAAAATAAAAAGTAGATTTAATCTACTTTTTTTTGTTTTATTCAACTGTAACAGATTTAGCAAGATTTTTAGGTTTGTCAATATCACATTTGCGATATTTTGCTATCTCATATGAGATTAATTGTAATGGAACTACTGTTAATACCGCTTGAACTAACTTACTTGTTTTTGGAATAATTACTTTCTGATCGTAAAAATTATCATTAACATCTAAGTCTTCAGTTACAATTAATGTAACATTTGCTCCACGAGATTTACATTCTTTTATATTACTAATTGTCTTATCGGCTATTTTAGCCTCAGTTACTATAGCAATAACAGGTGTACCTTTATCAATTAGAGAAATTGTTCCATGCTTTAATTCACCAGCTGGATAACTTTGAGAATTTATGTAAGAGATTTCTTTAAGTTTTAAAGAACCCTCCATAGCAAGAGCATAATCAGTGTTTCTTCCTATAAAGAATATATCATTATGTTTATATAACTTTTTCGCTATTTCTTTATATTCATCATGCTCATTTAAAGCAGACTGAATATTGGTAGGTAGTTTTCTAATACATGAAATTATATCATTAGCTTCTTCATCACACATTGAACCATTACAAATTGCTATATTCATAGCTATAAGAGCTAGTATAGTGATTTGAGAACTATATGCTTTGGTTGTTGCAACAGCTATTTCAGCCCCAGCTTTAGTATATAAAACCATATCGGCATTTCTAGAAATAGTGCTTCCTACAACATTAATAATACCAAGAGTATCAGCGCCTGCCTCTTTGGCAATTTTTAAAGCGGCTAAACTATCAGCTGTCTCTCCTGATTGAGATACAACAATAACTAAAGTTTCTTTATTTAAAAACAGTTTTTTATAGCGATATTCACTTGCTACTTCAACATTAGTAGGGATGTTAGCAAATTCTTCTATAACACTTTTACCAACCATTCCAGCATGCATTGCACTACCACAAGCAACTATATCAATTCGTTTATATTTACTAAAGTCTGGCATATTTTCTTTTAAACTTGTGATGCCATTTTCAATATATGGTAGGGCAGTTGCTTTAATTATTTCAGGCTCTTCATATATTTCTTTAAGCATATAATGATCGTAACCATTCTTATCTATAACATTACTGCTTCCTTCAAAAGTTTTAATATCCTTTTTTACAATATCAGCATTTCTATCATATACAATTACTCTTTGATTACTCATCTTAGCAAATTCGCCATCATCAAGAATAATATATTTATTTGTATATTTAAGTATTGCTGGCACATCACTAGCAATATAGTTCTCTTCATTACCTATTGCTATAATAAGTGGACTATCTTTCTTAACAGCGTATAAATGATGAAGATGATCATCACATATTATTCCAAGAGCATATGCTCCAATTGCTCTTTCTTTAAATATGGCAATTGCTTGTTCCATACTATTTGTTTCTTTATAGATATGATCAAGTAAAGCACAAGCTACTTCTGTATCAGTGCTAGACTTAAATACATAGCCATTTTCTATTAATTCTTTTTTCAAATCTACATAGTTTTCAATAATACCATTATGTACTATCGAGATTTTTCCTACTTTATGAGGATGACTATTTACATAATTAGGTTCACCATGAGTTGCCCATCTGGTATGTCCAATACCTAAATTTGCTTCCGTTTTCATATTTAATTTGTTTTTTAAATTAGCAATTTTTCCTTTTTCTTTTTCAATTTCCAATTTATCATTTTTAACAAAAGCTATCCCCGCAGAATCATAACCTCTATATTCTAGTCTTTCTAGACCATCTATAATAACTTGTAGGCATCTTTTATCGCCTACATAACCAATAATACCACACATTTTTACTTCCTCCTGTGCATTTTAATGCATAATAAAAATATATGTGTGATATATTTTTTGTCGTAATATTGATTTTACTATTTGTAATATATCTATCGAATACACTTCCGTGATAGCATCCGCTGATTATCTTATAAAATAAGTTCGATAACTATCATCCTCGTCAACCCAAAGGTCCATGCGCTAATTAAAATGTCTCAGTTTCTATCCTCCTATGAACATCATAACTTTACTACATTATATTCGAAAAGAAAGTATTTTGTCAACAAAACCTGCCTAATTTTATTAGGCAGGGCACCTCTTAATAACTTAATAACATTGAAAAACAAAGTAATCTTACTTATTTGTAAGATATATAATATTATTTTATAGTATAATATATGAAGAGGTGACTTGGATGAAAAAAATACTTATTGTTGAAGATGATGAAACAATTAAAATTGGTTTAAAATACTATTTAGAACAAGAATCTTTTGATGTGCTTCTAGCGAGTAATGGTGATGAAGCAATTACTAAAATTAAAAATAATATTGATATAGAAATAATACTTTTAGATATAAATTTACCAGATGTGAGTGGTTTTGATTTATTTAAAGATATAAAAAAAATAAAGAACTTCCCAATTATTTTTTTAACAGCTAATGATTTAGAAGTATCAATAGTTATGGGGATAGATATGGGTGCCGATGATTATATTACGAAACCATTTAGAGCAAGAGAGTTAATATCAAGAATAAATAGTGTTCTTAGAAGGACAAGCAGTACAGATAATTCAAGTATAATTAGACTAGGTAATATTTCTATTGATATGAAACAAGCTAAAGTACTTAGAAATAATATAGATGTTATGCTTACAGCTCTAGAATATAAAATTTTACTTGCTTTAGCGCTTAATCCAAGTACAGTATTTACTCGTGAGAAGATTCTTGCAGATATTTGGGATGTTAACGAAGAATATGTTAATGATAACACTCTTACAGTTTATATAAAAAGAATAAGAGAAAAGATTGAGGAAGACCCATCTAATCCTAAAATAATAGTTACAATTCGTGGTATAGGCTATAAAATAGGTGAGATAGATGTTTAAAAATAGTGAAGTTACAAAAGTTATTACAATAGAAGTTATTATAGTAATACTTGGAATTATTATTATGTATGCTATAAGTAATCATATGTATATTAATTATAAAAAGGAACTTGTGAAAAATAATGCTTATATAGTAAATAGAATTATAGAAAAAAATCCCGAGTTAGAAGATCAAATAATAAGCTGTTTAACTAATCAAAATATAACATATTCTGAAAGTGTTGCAATACTTAAAAAATATGGACTTAATGATTTAGAAAATATTGATTATATAAATAAGAATGAAGTATTAAGAAATAAAACAATAACTGTTAATATATGTTATGTGCTTGGAATAATAGTTATTATGTTTACTATTTTTAGTTTATTTATAAAAAGAACATATAAAAAAATAAACGATTTATCTAAATACACAAATAATATTCTTAATAATAAATACAATATGGATATTAGAGAGTATGAAGAAGGAGATATAAGTAATTTAAAAAACGATTTATATAAAATGACAATCAAACTTAAAGAGCAAAGTGAAATTTCTTTGAAAGATAAAAAATATCTTGAAGATACATTATCAGATATATCACATCAAATTAAAACTCCTCTTACTAGTATGTATGTTATAAATGAATTATTGTATGACAATAATATTGACAAGGACACTAAGAAAGAACTATTAACAAAAAATAAGAATCAATTAGGAAGAATTGAATGGCTAGTATCAAGCTTACTTAAAATGTCGCGTTTGGACAGTGGTAGCGAGGTTTTAAGAAGGCAAAGTATTGAACTTAATAAAATTATAGATAAAGCAGTAGAACCTCTTAAAATACCATTAGAACTTAAAAATATAAACCTAATTATTATTTGCGATAACAAAATTAAAGCTAAACTAGATTTAAACTGGACAGCAGAAGCTTTAATAAATATAATAAAGAATGCTTGTGAACATACACCTGAAAATGGACAAATCACTATTAAATGTACAGAGAATCCAATCTATGTAGGTGTTGATATAACTGATACTGGAACTGGTATAAGCAGTACCGATAAGCCTCATATATTTGAGAGGTTTTATAAAGGTAAAGGTAATAAAGAAAGTATTGGTATAGGTTTAAATATGGCTAAAAAGATTATTGATATGCAAGTTGGAGATATCGCAGTTAAATCAGAAGAAAATAAAGGTACGACATTTGAAATTAAATTTTATAAAAATGTGATATAATGACACTAGAAAAACTAGTGTTTTTCTTTTGTGACTTAATTGTAAGTATTTTAGTCATCTTATAGTCATTTAGTGATTATATAATGATATTGTTAGGAGGAAGAATATGGAAATTTTAAGAGTAGAAGATTTAAAAAAGACATATGGAAAAGGAGAAACCTTAGTAAAAGCTTTAGATGGTATAAACTTTAAAGTTGATAAAGGTGAATTTGTTGCTATTGTAGGAGCAAGTGGATCTGGAAAAAGTACATTATTACATTTACTTGGTGGAGTAGATAGACCAACAAGTGGAAAAATCATTATTGATGGAGAGGATGTTTATAGTTTAAATGAAACAAACTTAGCTATATTTCGTCGTCGTCAAGTGGGGCTTATTTATCAGTTTTATAATTTAATACCAATTCTTAATGTTACAGAAAATGTAACACTACCTATTTTATTAGATGGTAAAACACCTGATGAAGAGTATTTAAAAGAACTAATTGAAACATTAGGACTTGAAAATAGAGTAAAACATTTACCTAATGAGTTATCAGGAGGACAACAACAAAGAGTATCTATTGGTCGTGCTTTAATGAATAGACCTGCTTTATTATTAGCCGATGAACCAACTGGTAATTTAGATAGTAAATCAAGTAAAGATATTATTGAATTACTTAAGTTATCTAACCAAAAATATAAACAAACAATTATTATGATTACTCATGATCATAATTTAGCGTTAAATGCTGATCGTATTATTACTATTGATGATGGTAAAATTATAAGTGATGAAAAGGTAAGATAACATGAATATTCTAAACAAACTTACAATTAAGCATTTAACAATGAATAAAAAAAGAACAATAGTTTCAATTATTGGAATCATTCTTTCAACTGCTTTAATGGTTGGTATAGGACTTCTTTTATCGACTTTTAGAGAATTAATGATTGATGACGTAATACAGTATAAAGGTGATTATCATGCTGCTATTGTAGATGTAGATACTAGTAAAGTAAGTACCATTGAAAATAATAGTAATGTAGATAATTTATATTATAAACAGTATATGGGTTATTCTAAAATAACTAATGAAAATGAAGAATATATGTATAAACCATATTATGAATTATATGGTGCTTCAGATAGTTACTTTGATACATTAGAGTTATTAGATGGAAGACTTCCTAATAATACTGATGAAATAGTTATTTCTAAACACATAGATACTTATGGTGATATTAAACTTAATGTTGGCGATACTCTTACTTTAAATTTAGGTGATAGATATCTAAATAACGAAAAAGTAACTAGTGTTGAATATGTTCAAGGAGAAACCATAAAGGATACAAAAACAAAAACATATAAAATAGTGGGAGTAGTAGCTAGAGATGTTTTAGAAGATTACTCATCTCCAGGTTATAGTATTTTTACAAAATTAGATAATACTTGTGATAATGGACTTACTGTTTTCTTAAAGTATAATAAACCAGCTAAGTCATATAAAATATCTGCTTCAATTGCTTCATCACTTGGATTTAAATCAATTGATGCTGCAGGAGAAGAATATGAAGAAATTAGTTATAATGATAGTTTACTTTCTATGTACGGTGCATCTAAATATGACAATATGATGGGTGGCATGATAGGAATGTTATCTATTATGTTAGGTCTTGTTTCCATTGCTTGTATTATAGTAATTTATAATTCATTTGCAATATCTGTAATGGAAAGAAAAAAACAATTTGGTCTATTTTCAAGTATTGGTGCTACTAAAAAACAAATAAGAAAAACAGTACTATTTGAAGCTATAGTAGTAAGTTTAATTGGTATACCTCTTGGTATAGTTAGTGCTTACTTAGGAATAGGCATAGTAGTTCTTATAATGAATAATTTATTAGGTGAAATGTTAAATGGAATTAATATACATTTATCAACATATCCTATGTTTGTACTTGTACCTATTTTATTCATGATAATAACAATTTTTGCAAGTGCCTTCTTACCTGCTAAAAAAGCTAGTAAGATATCACCAATTGAAGCTATAAGACTTAATGATGATATCAAGATTAAGGGTAAAAAAGTAAAATCTCCAAAATGGATAAATAGATTATTTGGAATTGAAGGTACTTTAGCACATAAAAACATGAAACGTAATAAGAAAAAATATCGTATTACTGTTGCTTCATTATTTATAAGCATTGTATTATTTATATCTTTTTCGGGATATTTAACTTATACTTTAGCGGGAACATCAAGTTATTTAGGTGTTCCAGAGTTTGATATTGAAGTAGAATATTCAGACAGTGTAAGTAATGATATAATCGAAAATATTAAAAAAAATGAAGATGTTAAAGATAGTATAACTTTTAAAATGCAATATCTATATACTACAACTGATTTAAAACCAATGTATACTGATAAATATAGTCAGTTCTTAACTGATAAAAGTATCGAATCATCTAACAATGTAGTAGTTATTGTTCTTGATGATGAAGCATATACTAATTATTTAAAAAGTATTGGTGAAAAAGAAGTAAAACCTATTATTTATAATAAATATAGTGGTATCGTTTATGGCGAAAATAGCCGTAAGGGATATACATATACTAGATTTGATGAAAGTAAAATGGGTAATATCAACATATCTAATGAGATATATCCTGAAACAACTGAAACAAATCAAGAAAATCAGAATCCTACTTACGATACAATTGATACATTAAGTGACTATTATTTGACGAGTACTGGTTTCTTAAGTCTTGAAATGCTTGAAGCTAGCACTAATCCTATAATAATACTTAATAATAAACTTGCTGAAAATTATAATCTTGTTGATACTAATAATATATTAATTATAAAGGCACCAGAATATAAAAACATAGATAAACTTATTAATGGTTATATTGATGATGAAAAAATTAAAGAAACTGATTATTTTAATTATCAAAATATTGCAGAACAAATGAGATTAATGAAAAATTTAGTTCTTGTTATGAAAATATTAATTTATGGTTTTATAACTTTAGTTACATTAATAGGTGTTACCAGTGTATTTAACACTATTAATACTAGCATAGCTTTACGTAGAAAAGAATTTGCAGTTCTTCGTAGTATTGGTCTTACTCCAAAGGGATTTAATAAAACACTTTATTTTGAAAGCTTATTCTTTGGATTAAAATCACTTCTATATGCGCTTCCTGTATCATTTGGTATTATATATTTGATGCATTTATCTATGAATAATATAGTTCAATTAGAACATATATTAATACCATGGGAAAGTATAATTATTGCTATAGTTGGTGTATTTATTGTAATTGGCTTGTCAATGATATACGCTACTAAACGAATTAAAAGAGAGAATATACTTGATGCAATAAGGGAAGAAAATATATAAAAACAAAAAAAAGAATAGATTTTTTATTCTTTTTTTGTTATATTGTTGTGGGGTGAAGGTATGGAAAAGTTAAATACTGATAAACTTTTTGGTAGAATTTCAAAAAAAGAAGAAAGAGATAATTCGAAATTATATGTAGTTATTGATGATACTAATTATATGACCTATAAGATTGAACTTGATGAAGAAAAATTAAATTTATTTAAAGAAGAGTTAGTAAAAAAGTATTCTGATTATGAAACCATAACTAGAGAAAATGTTAGAATTGACGGGCCAAGAGGTATATCAGACCATTTTATGCATGGCAATATTGAAGTCCTAGATTCTGTAACAACAAATACTTATTCAACTTCTTTTGGTGATGGTCCAGTCTTCGGAGGTCCTGTTTATGCTGATGTAGCAGCCGATATAAAAAGACATCCAGGAATTGAAAGAGTAATTAGTAATCTAGTTTTTGCTAAGATAATTGATTTAAATATTTTATATAAATATATATGTAAAATAAAAAACATCGACGATAAGATAACTTTAAATACACCAAAAACAGGTATTATTAAAATTGAAAATATGGGATTTAATAATTCTATAATTTTATCTAATAAGGAAAAAGAAATTAATGATGAGGAGTTAACTTCTATAATAGGTACAATATTTAATTGCTTTACTATAAAAAGTATCGAAACTAAAAATGTAATAGATGGAGAGATTGCTATTACAACAGCAATTTCGTTAGATGAACTTAAAGAATTAAAGGAAACTATTGAAAAAGCAAGAAAAAATAATATGATAACTAATTCTAGTGTTATGTTAGAATTACTTAGTCAAAATGATATAGCAAAACAATTGGTTCATAAGAAGTAATTCAATGTTTTAAGAGATAATATGTCTCTTTTTTATTTTAGAATTAAATAATTATTCCATAATAATAAAAGAAGGTGTGATAATGAAAAAAGTTTATGAATGTAGTTTATTACAAGTAAGTGATGAGCAAGGATATATAATATCAGGTAATGGCGATAATAATTTAACAGAAATAGATGCAAGAAACCTTTTTTATCCGTATGATCAGTATTATCGTAATAGTGGAGAGAAAAGCGATATTTTTTTTGGACAAATACTAGTTACAAAAACAATAAATAAGTTTGTTGTTAAGGAAATTAGAACAGGTAAATTAATACCACTAATCTATGGCGTTTATAGACCTGATGATTTATATAATAGTAGAAAGTGGTTTACTTTAGGACAAGTTCATACTTATATATCATATATAAAAACTATAGATAGTTATATAAGTATGCCAGAATACAGCGGACTTGAAGAAGAAACAAATTTAAAAGTAATAGAAGCTTATTTGAATGAACATAGGGATAAAGAAAAGTTTATGCAAGAGTTAGATTTGTTTTTTAAGAACGGTGAGGTAAAAATGCAAAAAAAAATCCAGTTAGAAAATGATTCAAAATTGCAAAAACAAAAAGAAGATTCAAAAATTAAAAGATTATTTAAGAAATAATTAGCTTATTAAATAGTAAAAGAGGCATGCCTCTTTTTTATGTTATTGACATAGATAGACATATATTTACTTTTGAAAAGCATATAATTATGGTATAATCGATATAGGATGTGAGAAGCATGAGAGTTATTATAAGTGCTGGAGGTACTGGCGGTCATATTTACCCAGCTCTAGCTATTTTGAATAAAATAAAAGAAGTAGACCAGGACAGTGAGTTTTTATATATAGGCACATTTAATCGTATGGAAAAAGATATTGTTCCGCGTAATGGTATTCCTTTTAAAGGAATTGAGGTATATGGTTTTAATAGTAAAAACCCTATAAAAGCTATAAAAGTAGTTAATCTTTTATTAAAAGCTGAAAAAGAATGTGAAAGAATTATAAGTGAGTTTAAGCCTGATATAGTTATTGGAGTAGGAGGCTATGTGACTACTCCAGTCATTAAAGCAGCAAAAAAACTAGGATATCCAACTATGATTCATGAGCAAAACAGTATACCTGGTAAAGCTAACAAGTTTTTAACTAAATACGCTGATATTGTAGCTGTTTCTTTTGCATCATCAGCAAAATATTTTCCAAAGGACAAGGTAGTTGTTACAGGAAATCCTTGTAGTGATAGTGCTTTAAAAATTAAAGCATGTGATAAGACAGAGTTTAAACTTAATCCTAATAAAAAACTAGTATTAATAGTAATGGGGTCTCTTGGATCATCAAAAATGAATGAGTTCTTTGTTAATACTATGGATAAATTTAAGACTAAAGATTATGAAATTGTTTTTGTTACTGGTAAAGATGCATATTCTGAGATTAGTAAAAATAAATTTCCTACAAATGTTAAAGTTTTGCCATATATTGAAAACATGACAAGATTATTAAAGAAAACAGATGTTATTATTTCTCGTGCAGGTGCTTCTACTTTAAGTGAGATTATTGCACTTCAAATACCATCAATCTTAATTCCAAGTCCTTATGTACCTAATAATCATCAATATAAAAATGCCTTAGATTTAGTTAATAATAAGGCATGTATTTTGATTGAAGAAAAAGATCTCACAAGTGACTTGTTAATTGAATCTATTGATAGTATAATTACTGATAGCAAAAAAATTAGTTTTATGAAAGAAAATCTTAAGAAGTTAGATACAGGTAGTAGTGCTACTATCATATATGAGAACATCAAGAAGTTAGTGGGTAGGAAATAGTATGGATATAAATGAAATTACAAAATTAAAAACTGGCAAATTAATAGAAAATATAGACTTAAAAAAATATACTACATATAAAGCTGGTGGAACAGCAAGATTATTAGCTATACCAGACAATATAGATGGTTTAACTAGACTAATGAAATATATAAAAAAGAATAATATTAAATATAAAATACTAGGTTTTGGTTCTAATTTAATATTTAGTGATGGTTTATATGATGGTATTTTAATTAAATTAGAAGAATTTAATGATATAAATGTAAGTGGTAACGAAATTACTGTAGGTGCTGGTTACAGCATGATAAAACTATCTTTACTAGCAGCTCGTGAAGGGTTAGCAGGTTTAGAGTTCGCAAGTGGTATACCAGGTACTGTAGGTGGAGCTGTATATATGAATGCTGGAGCTTATGGTAGTGACATGGGATATTTAGTTAAAAATATCAAAGTTTTAACACCAAATGGTGACGTAGTTACAATGGAAAATAAAGAGCTTGAATATCACTATAGGACTTCTTTTCTAAAAAATCACCCTGATTATACATGTTTAGAAGCAACATTAAAACTACGTAAGGGTGATAGAGAAGCAATATTAGAAGTTATTAGAGATAGAAAAAAAAGAAGATTAGATACACAGCCTTTGGAGTATCCAAGTGCTGGTTCAGTATTTAGAAATCCTACTGACGATGCTGCGTGGCGTTTGGTTGAAGGAATTGGCTATAAAGGAAAAAAAGTCGGCGATGCAATGGTAAGTTTAAAACACGCTAATTTCATAATTAATACCGGACATGCAAGTGGCGATGATATAAAGAAACTCATCTTAGATATACAAAAGAAAGTTAAAGCAAAATATAACATAGATTTAAAAGTTGAACAAGAATTTGTAGAATAACGGTGATAAAATGGCAAAAAAAGGGGCCGCAAAAAAGAATTCTAATATAAATAAAAATTCAAAAACAAGAGAAAAATATCATGTTGAGAAAAAAGTTGTTTATAAAAAAGTGAAGAAAAAAAGATTTAAACTTAAAATGCATACAGTTTTAATTGCATTATTATGTCTTTATTTATTAGGCTATTTCATATATTATATAATTAATAAGCCGGTTTCTAATATTTATATTAGTGGTAATAATTATTATAGTGATTGGAAGATAATAGAGATGGCCGGTCTTGAAAATTACCCACCATCTATGCTCAATCCAAAAAAAGCAATTGAAAATAGACTTGAAAGTGATATTTTAATTGATAGCGTAACAGTTAAGAAGAAATTCTTTACTAGTGTATATATTGAAATTAAAGAAAACAAACCATTATTCTATGATAATGCAATAGGTAAAACAATTTTGGCTGATGGTCAAACTGTTGATGATAAATATGATACGCCAGTACTTGTTAATGAAGTAGATAGTAATATTTATGATGACTTCATAGAAAATATGGGTAAAATTGATGATGATGTCTTTAGAAAAATTTCGGAAATAAAATATGATCCAGACGAAGTAGACAAAGAAAGAATACTTTTCACTATGACAGATGGTAACTATGCATATGTGACAATGCTTAAATTTGATTTAATAAATGACTATAATGATATAGTTAAAGAGTTTAATAATAAAAAAGGTATTTTATATCTCAATTCTGGAGGATATTTTAAAATAATAGAAAATTAGTTCTTTTAGAACTTTTTTTTCGTTTTCTCTTTTACTTTTAATAAATTTATAGTATAATTGTTCTAGATTATAGGAGATGATATTGTTGAAGAACATATTTACAAGTATCGATATCGGTTCTGATAATGTAAAAGTTGTTGTCTGTGAACTTCATAACAATAAACTAAACTTATTGGCCGCATCTTCTGTAACTTCAAAGGGAATAAAAAGAGGAATAATAGTTAATGCCGAAGAAGCTGCTGAATCTATAAAAAAAGTTTTTGGTAAAGTAGAGTCTATGCTTGGTATAAAAATCAAGAAAGTTATTGCTTCTATACCTAGTTATTTTGCTGAGTTTTCGTTTATAAAAGGAACAGTAAGTGTTATAAACGAACAGCATGTTGTTGGTAGTGAAGATATCGTAGAAGTACTTGGTGCTGCTATGGATAGTAAACTTACAGTAGACAAAGAAATGGTTACAATTATTCCAATTGATTTTAAATTGGATGAGACAGAAGGAATTTCTAATCCACTTGGCCATACTGGACAAATTCTTAGTACAAAAGCTATAATGGTTACAACGCCAAAAAAGAATATCTATTCTGTAGTAAGTGTTTTAGAAAGTATTGGAGTAGATATTGTTGATATTATGATTAATGGTATTGGCAATGTAAATTCATTTAAGAATAAAGATATTAATAATATGATTGGAGCAATAGTTGATATTGGCTCTGATACTACGACAATATCTTTATATAATAAAGCAGTTATAGTAAAAAATTCTATTATTGGTGTAGGTGGCAAGGTATTAGATAATGATATAGCATATTCTTACAAAGTGAGCCCTGATGAAGCAAGAAAAATTAAAGAAACTTTTGCTTTAGCTTACAAGAAGTATGCGAGTGTTAGTGATTTCTATGAAACAAAGAATGAACTAAACGAAGACATAAAAATAAATCAATATGAGGTTTCTGAAATAATGAATTCTAGATTGAATGATATTTTAGAGTTGGTTAATAAGGAAATAATAAGTTTATCAAATAGGGATTTAGATTATATAATTTTTACTGGTGGAATTAGTGAGATGACCCATTTTAATTATTTAATTGAAGAGAAATTTGGTAAAAAGGCAGCTGTTGGAAATATGAGAATAATAGGTGTTAGAAATAACATATACTCTGCTGCTACTGGAAATATTATTTATTTTATTAGTAAATTAAAATTAAAAGGCAAAAATTACTCGATGGTAAGTACAAAAGATAGCGAAGATTTATCATCTGTGAAAAAAAATAACGCTAATATTTCAAGTGATTCAATGCTTGGCAAAGTTGTTGGTTACTTTTTTGGCGAATAAGGAGGACAATTTATGTTTGGTTTAGAAATGGATCAATTAGCAAAAATTAAAGTTATAGGTGTTGGTGGCGGAGGAAACAATGCTGTTAATCGTATGATTGAGTCTGGTGTACAAGGTGTAGAATTTATAGTAGCTAATACTGACTTACAAGTTTTAAATAATTCAAAAGCTGAAAATAAAATACAAATAGGCGCTAAACTTACAAATGGTTTAGGAGCTGGTGCTAATCCAGATATTGGAAGAGAAGCTGCTCTTGAATCTAAAGGTGAAATTGAAAAAGCCTTAGAAGGTGCCGACATGGTATTTGTTACTTGTGGTATGGGTGGTGGAACTGGTACTGGAGCAGCTCCAGTAATAGCTGATATTGCACAACAACTTGGAGCACTTACTGTAGGTATAGTAACTAAGCCATTCTCATTCGAAGGAAGAAAAAGAATGGTACATGCTCAAGCTGGTTTAGATGAATTAAAAAAACATGTAGATACATTAATTGTTATACCAAACGATAAATTAAGAGAAATAATAGACAAAACCACACCACTTTTAGAATCATTTAAGGAAGTTGATAATGTACTTCGTCGAGGTGTACAATCGATTTCAGATTTAATCGCAGTTGCTGGGTTAATTAACCTTGACTTTGCGGATGTTAAAACAGTTATGGAAAAAAGAGGAAATGCCCTTATAGGTATTGGTATAGGTGTTGGAGAAGGTAGAGCAACTGAGGCTGCTAGACAAGCAGTATCTAGTCCGCTTCTTGAAACTAGTATAAGCGGTGCAACTGATGCCATTATTAACGTTACTGGTGGAGCTAATTTAACTTTATTTGAGGTTGAAGAAGCAGCTGAAGTAATAAGAACATCAAGTGGTACTGATATCAATACAATTTTTGGAGCTGTTATTAACGAAAACTTAAATGATGAAATAATTGTAACTGTAATTGCAACAGGTTTTGAAGATGCTGAAAAGAATGCTAAATTAGCGGCAGCTAGTGCTTCTGCAGCAGCAGCAAATCATGCTAAAATTGAAACATTGACTGAAGATGATGTAACAGGTGATGACGACGATGATGGTTATATTTTCTCTAGTTTAAGAAAAAGAGGATTTTAATACTTAAAACGACACAATAAACGGTGTCGTTTTTTTATAATATAAATGGTGATATTATGAAAGTGTATATAGATCTGGTGTTAGTACTTAACTTTCTTATAGATTTAGTTCTTTTAATTACTACTTCATATGTACTTAAAAGAAATGTAAAAAGTAGTAGATTAATATTAGGGGCCCTAATAGGTTCGCTAACAACACTTTTCTTATTTATTAAAGTAAGTTCCTTTGAATTATTTTTATTAAAAGTAGTAATTAGTATATTAATGACCGTTGCTACTTTTTCATATAGGAATATAAAGTATACTTTAAAAAATATAAGTTATCTATATGTTGTAAGCATAATTTTAGGAGGTTTTATTTACTTTTTAAATATACAGTTTTCATATAAAAATATAGGTCTTATATTTAAACGATATGGATTGAGCATAAACTATGTTTTTATTCTTCTATTTTCTCCTTTAATACTTTATTTATATACAAGACAAATTAAAGAATTAAAGAATAATTATGCAGATTATTATAAGGTAGACATATATTTAAATAATTATCTTATTAAAGTTAATGCATTTCTAGATACTGGTAATAAGCTTACTGATCCGTATCTAAAAAGACCAGTTATTATATTAAATAAAAAAAAGTTAATATATGATATCAATGAATTTCAGATGGTTTTAGTACCTTATAAAACAATTTCTGAATCAAAGGTATTAGATTGCATTATTGCTTCTAAAGTTGATATAAAGGGCATAGGAAGTAAAAATAATGTCCTTATAGGGCTTATGGAAGATAATATAAATATAAATGGAGTAGACTTAATATTAAATACAAAATTATTGGAGGAAATAAATGTTTAAAAAGATAATAGATTTTATAATAAGTATTTTTAATGAAGAGACTGATATATTTTTTATCGGATCAACTGATAAATTACCCGAGCCTCTTACTAAAGAAGATGAGGTAAAATATGTAGAATTATCTATGGAAGGTGATGAAAGAGCTAGAAAAAAACTTATAGAACACAATCTTAGATTAGTAGTTTTTTTATCTAAAAAATATGAAAACACAGGCGTGGATTTAGAAGATTTAGTAAGTATAGGAACAATAGGTTTAATAAAAGGAGTAAATACATATAAACTTGATAAAAACATAAAACTTGCGACATATGCATCAAGGTGTATAGATAATGAAATACTTATGTTCTTAAGAAAAAATAAAAAAAGAAAAACTGAAATAAGTTTTGAAGATAGTCTAAGTTATGATAGTGAGGGTAATGAACTACATCTAGAAGATATCCTTGGTACAGAAGAAGATGTTGTTACAAAATGTATTGAAGATTCAGATGATAGGAAGTTATTATATAAGGTTATAGCTAATCTAAATGAACGTGATAAACAAATAATGATACTAAGATATGGTTTATATAATAAGGAAGAAATGACTCAAAAAGATGTTGCTAGTTTACTTGGAATAAGTCAGTCTTATATATCTAGAATAGAAAAGAAGGTAATAAAGAAATTAAAGATATTATCTAAAATATAATTATAAATAAATTTATCTTTATAAAACATAAAGGAGCGTACGCTCCTTTTTATGTTATAATACTTTTATAAGGTAGGAGTTTTTATGAAAGTATTAAACGAATTAGTAGTAAAATCCATGAAAGAAAACAAAACTAGAACATTAACAACTATAATAGGAACAACTTTAGCCTTTACCCTAATGTTCTTAATAGCCTTAGGTATAGCAAGTATAAGAAATAGTATGATAAAAAATATTACTACTTATATTGGTTCATATCATTATGTAATATCAAATGTAGATAAGATAAAAAGTGATTTAATAACTAATAATGATGATATAAAAAGTTATTATATTTTAAATAATGAAATTATAAATAATGATAATAATAATCAAAATTATATGTTGTCTAGTTACAATCTTGATTATGATAAAGATATTATTTTATATGAAGGTAGATTTCCAAAAGATGGAGAAGTTATTATATCTAGATCAACTCAAATATTTGATGATATTGATATTGGTGATTTTATTAACTCTTATAAGGTAGTAGGAGTATATGAAAAATGTAATTTAACTCACTATGATTATGAAGATAGTTATTACATAGCGGATAATCAATTAATTACTAATTATAGAGAAACAGATATTGGTTCATATTATATTACTTATAAAAAGATAGAAGGTTCTCATAGTAAGGTAAATGCGCTTGCGAGACAGTTAGGTTTTAAAAGAATGTTAGGTACTGGCGGAATAATTAGGTATGAAAATATTTCATATAATGATGAGTTATTAGAACTTTATGGTGAGTATGCCAAAAGCGGTGCGGGAGCTATGCTTAAACTCATGTTGATTGTTATTTTATCAGTTATTTCTCTTGCAGCATTCTTTATACTAGTTAATGCTTTTGGTATGTCAGTAAAAGAAAGAATTAAGCAGTTTGGTATATTATCTAGTGTTGGAACAACTAGAAAACAAATAGTTCTTATGGTGTTGTTAGAAGGCCTATATATAGGCATTATTTCTATGGTTATTGCCTTTTTACTTAGTTTTTTACTACTAATGCAGGTTCTTGGAATAGTTAATTATTTTTTAAAAAATACTGGTTCATTAAAATTTTTTATAAGTATATATACTCCATACTTATTAATATCAATTGCTTTTGGTATAGTAACTTTATTTCTAGCAGTACTTTCTCCTGCTAGAAGTGTAAGTAAGGCTTCGCCAATAGAATCTATCTCTGAAAATAAAACTTATAGTTCAGGAAAAAGAAAATTTAAAAAAGATAGTTCTTTAGCTAAACTATTTAAAATAGAAGGAATTCTTGCGTCTAAAAACACTAGAAGAAATTCATCAAAATATAGAATTATTATTATAACTATTAGTATAAGTATTCTACTATTTCTATTTACTTCAAATTTAATAAATATTTATACAGATGGTATAAATAGAGCATCTATGCAGTCAAATTATGATTTTTCTATTAGTGGGGTAAAAGAAAGCCAAGTTTCCTTATTTAAAGAGATAAAAAAAGCAGATAGTATAGAGGTAGTAAAAACATCTTTTATATCGTTTGAAAAACCAGATTCTGATCTATATTTAACTAAAAAAGATGGTTTTGTGAATCGCCAAACTGAAAACATGATAATTTATCAAGTCTCAGACGAAACATTTGATCATTATATTAAGAAGTATAATTTAGATAGTAACTATCCAATAATAGTAAACACATATTTTATCTATGATATGCAAGGAAATTTTGTTTCTACACAAAAGATATTTAAAGAAGATGCAAAATTCAAACTAAACTTTTGTAATTATGATAGTAATTTTGATAATGAGAAGAAAACATATATCAATACTATAACTGATTGTTATCTTACTTATAATAGTGTTAATTTAATTAATGATAATAAAGTGTTAATTGGTGAAACTGTCAGTAATGGTTTTATTATAAGCAATAAAAAGATGTTTAATAAGATATTAGAAGATTGTAATAATTTTACTTGTCAAAGTTTTAAAGAAAATCCTACTAGCACCATTTATATAAATAGTAAGAAAAATATTTATGAAGTTGGTAGAGAATTAAAAGATATAATAAATCAAATTGGTGATAAGGATATATTTTATTATGCACCAGCAGTTGATTATCTAAATGCAAAGATGGCTACACTGGCTATGAAATTTTTAGTAGGCGTTGTACTTACTTTAATAATTTTAATATGTATGACCTTTATGATTAATACAATTGCGAGTAGTCTAATGCTTAGAAAAACAGAATTTGCTGTCTTAAAATCTATAGGAATGGCAAATAAATCTATAAAAAAAATGATCTTCTTAGAAAGCATAAATGTGGGTATAAAAGCATTAATTATAGGGATAGTTCTAGCGTATTTTAGTATATATGTATTCTTTAATGCAATAAATACTAATACAAATATTCCTAAGAAATATAGTTATCCTTTAAAAGAAACAATTATTATGTGTATTGTTATATCAATTTGTAATGTTATAATATACTTGTATATGATTAATAGAATTAATAAGAACAATATTATTGATGATATAAGAAATACAAATATATAGAAGTGAGGTAGTTATGAGAATATGTTCTAAATGTAATAAAGAGGTACACTATGGTGAACTATATTGTACTAGATGCGGTTTCTCTTTAATAAAAAATAAATATGGTCAAAGGGTTGAGATAGGTGGTGCCTCTTCAAAAGTTGTATTACCTCAAAATGCAGAAAGAATTAATAATGATAATAAAGAAAGAAAAAATTGGAATTTTAATTTTAAAAATAACTTAGGTAATAATGAAACATATAAGAAAAACAGTACTGCAGCCGCAATGATTTTTATAGTATTTTTTATTTCAACTTTCATACCAATAATATTATCTATTTTTACAAATGTTAAAACCACCACAACTACAAACATAATTAGTGGTGCTGTATATGATGACGCAATGAGAGAAGTAAAACTATTATTAGATGATAATTTAAATGTACGTACATATTATGATGATAATGGAAAAATAAGTGTTAAAGAAATATCTGAGATAACAAGCATAGAAGAAGCAAATTTAGTTAATGCTTGGTGTAACTATCTTTCAGTTTATAGTACGGAATCTGATGCAGTATCATGCGCAATTACTGCTCATAATGATTTAGGTGATAATAACTTAACTCTTGCTTATCTAAATCAACTTTATATTGATATTAATAATGATTATTATGATGATCCTGATTATAATACATTAGTAAAAATAAGTGACACACTAAACGATATGTATTATTTAAGTATTGATTCATATGATACATATTCTAATTATTTAGACAAATATAATAATCTAAATGATGAATTAAATAATTATATAGATGAATTAAGCTAAAATAAATTTATTTAACTAACAGCAATGTTAGTTTTTTTATGTAAACCGTAATGTAAATTATGTTGCGCATAATATAAAAAAGTATTATTATGGAAACAGATAAACTATTGAGAGTAATATTTTATCTATTAAGAGTTCAAGAAGGAGAAGTAGTATGACAAAAAAAGGATTTACATTAATTGAACTTTTGGCAGTAATATTAATACTAGGTATAATAGCGTTAATAGCAATACCAACAGTAACCAAAATCATTGATCAAAGTAAAAAAGGAGC
>JAEWBI010000023.1 GCA_023391185.1 Bacillota bacterium
GAAGTAGTATGACAAAAAAAGGATTTACATTAATTGAACTTTTGGCAGTAATATTAATACTAGGTATAATAGCGTTAATAGCAATACCAACAGTAACCAAAATCATTGATCAAAGTAAAAAAGGAGCTTTTGAAACAACAGTAAATAATATTGTAGGAGCTATTGAAGATGCATGCGAGCTTCAAACACTAAAAGGTGAAACAATAGTTTCATCTTATACTTTTACGGATGGTGTTGTGTCACCAAGTTTAAATGTTAAAGGTAATTTACCAAAGACAGGAACAGCGACAGTAGATGAAAGCTGTAATGTAACTTTAAATGTTACCAATGGAAAATTTACAGCAACAAAAACTTCCTCATCAGATAATATAACAGTAGTAGCAGGTGATGAAGTAGAAGTGCCAGAAACACCTACAACATATACGATTTATGCTAATGGTACGGCTATATATTTTAATCCAGTAACTGGAAGTACATGCACAGCAGGAGAAGCAGTTAGTACAACTGGGACTAAAACTGGATGTATGAAGTGGTATACTTTTAATGATGGTGGAAGTACTACTTCTACAATTAATTTAATATTAGACCATAACACTACACCTACTGTAGCATGGAATTCAACTGGAAGTAGTGTAAATGGTCCAACCAATTTGCTAACTCAGTTAGTTTCTGATACTAGTTCTTGGGCAGGAGTACCAACAAGAAATGATAGTTATAGTGTAAGCAACGGAACTTCAACATATACAATAAACTATAATTCGTATAAAGCTAGATTAATAACTTCAGCAGAAATTGCTCAAATTACAGGAAACAGTAGTTTTGTTGAGGGAAGTTCTTTATTTACAGATTGGTTTTATTTAGATAGCAATAATCAAACACAAACAGTCTCAACGCTTGGTGCTAGTAACTACAAGTGGTTATTTGATTACACTGCAACTTGTACTGAATATGGATGTAGTATAGAAGATGCAAGTACATATGGATACTGGACTTCCACAGCAGTACCTGGTTATACTTTGTATGGAGGTAACGTTGGTTTTAATGGTATGGTAATTTGTTATAATGTAGATAGTAATGATGGTATTGGGGTTCGACCTGTAATAACTATTTCAAAATCAGTCCTTTAAACTAATATTATAAAAATTGAATGATTTAAACTATATAATTGAGTTTGGAGATAATATATGAAATATACAAAAACAATAAACAACAATATAATTACTTTTAGTGATTATATTAATAATAAAACAATTTCAATAACTCATAGTGGTGATACGAACTGTAGTGATATTTTAATGATCGATAAAGGTTTTAATTATGATTTCATCGATTATGTTCTTAAAGAGTTAAATAAGAGTAATGACTTAAAATGTGTAATATCAACATTTTACGATGATAAGTTGTTTAAAATAATGGAAGAATCCAACTATAAATTATTGTCTTACGAATACAAAATAAATAAAAGTTTAAAACTAATGAATAAACTTAAATATAATTCTACTAATTTATTAAATAACAACAGTAAAAATTACTTTTTAAAAAAGATAAATGAAATATCATCGATTAATTATGAATATTTATATGGCCAACCAAATTTATCAATAATAGATGAAAATTGGTTTAAAAATGATGACTATAATTATTTAATATATGAGAATAACAATGAAATAGTTGGTATAGTTGATTATAAAGTATATAGAAATAATAATGAAAGTAATAATACTAGTGTTTTTGATGTTAGTGATATGGTTTGCATTAGATGTTTATTTGGTGAAAACAAAGAAATAATGAAAATGTTAGTAAGAGACTTGATCTGTAAATTTAACAAGTCAGTTATCATTAATTGTCAATATACAAATAATGAATTAAAAGAAGTTATTGAAGAACTTAATGGAAAATTAAGATTTGTTCAATTTTTGAAATGTGATTATTATAAAAAAATTTAAAATAATAAAGATTTAAATATAAAGATTGTAACATTTATATAATTTATTAAAATTAATAAAGACACTAACCAAGGATAATAGTTAGTGTTTTTTTCTTGCGTAAATATTAAAAAATGTTATAATAGGGAAAGTATTAACTTTTTAGGAAAATGATTTTATATTTGGAAGTGGTGAAGATATGCAAGATATAAGCGAATTACTTGTCAAAGAAATAAGAAATGATAATCTTATTGAACTAAATTTTATAAAAAAATATGTTAAAGATTATATCCAGAGGAATAACTTAAATAGATACTTTAATGAATTAATTTTGGAAGTACCTAAACATGCTTTAAAATGTAATTTAATATGTGTTTATGATCCCAAAACCAAAAATTTACATATTGATGATGATAGAATGATAAGTTCTATTATTAATGCAACTTATTTAAAGGATAAAGATGCCTTTGATAGTAATGATTTAATCTTTATATACGCACTTTATTTAGTATATATGACACATGAACTTACTCATATAAAGCAAAATAAAATAGTTCATTCTTTTAAAAATACTCCTGAAGCGAGTTTAATTAGAGATTCTTTTATTGTTCACGATAAATATTATGAGTTTTATTTAGCTAATCATGAAATCTTTATGAGTGAACACAATGCTAATATGGAAGCTATATTTAAAGTTTTAGATTTATTTAGCGATGCTAATTTATTAAATGATAAAAGAATTTTAAATGAATATAACAGTTTTATGTGTAATTTTATAACTAAATCGTATGAAAAAGCAGGCAATTTTTTAATCTCACCAACAGCTTTATTTTATGAAAACTTTAAAGAAAAAAATAAATTTTATATTTTAGAAAAAGAAATTAGTAAAGACAATTATAAAAGAATTCTTTATGGTATGCCTTTTGATGCTGAACTTTATGATAAATTAAAAAAGATTGAAGATAAGCATGCAGAAGTAACTAATGTTAAAAAAATGATTTTAAGAAGTGGTGACTATGGGAAAAATTTCTAATATCATTACAATGATGCAACTACTAAATACCGGCAAAAAATACACTGTTGATGAATTATCTAATATACTTGAAGTAACACCTAGAATGGTAAGAGTTTATAAAGAAGAATTAGATAAAGCTGGGATTTATGTAGATACAATAATGGGTCCATATGGTGGTTATGTTCTTAATCAAAGTATAAGAATTCCTGCTAGAAAGTTTAGAAAAAAAGATGTTGATTTATTAAATAATATCAATAATATACTTTCTGATAATAAACTTAAAAATGATTTATATATTCTTACTGATAAAGTAAGAGGAGTATTTAAAGGATCAAAAGAAGAAGCGAGAGAACTTGATATAGAGGGTGTTAATGATAAATACAATATCTTAACTAGAGCTGTAAAAGAAAAAAGGAAAGTTAAAATAAAATATTATTCATATAATAAAGGCGAAAATATTAGAGTTATTTGTCCAATAGAATTATTTTTGTTTAGTGATGGCTGGTACGCAGCTGCATACTGTGAACTTAGAAAAGATATCCGTCACTTTGAATTAAAAAGAATTAGTGAAATAGAAATATTAAACGAAAATTATGAGTAGACCATATAGTTCCTACTTAAGTAGTATTCTTTACTTAGGAGGAATTTTTTATGGAAAAGAATATGAAAGAAAACTTTGAATTACTAAATAAAAGGATTATTGATACAAACAAAACTAGTGATTTATTAAAAATTAAACAACAACTTTTAAGTATTAAAGGTAATACTATATGCATTGGTGTTGGTGGATCTAATGTTGTTGCTGAATACGCTTCTAAAATAATATCAAAATTAAGTGATGGTATTGTTTTATGTAAGCAACCTCGGGATTTAGAGCATATTAATTTATCAAATTTTAACAATATTTTAATTGTTAGTTATAGCGGAAGTGGTACAGCTGTTGAATTAGGACTAAATAATAAATTAAATAAGTACTTATTATCTAATAATGATATAAAATATGATGGTGTAACTAATTTAATATATAATAATACCCTTATTAAGGAAGATAGCTTTATTTCCCTTGCTTCAACTTTGATGCCTATGTCTATTCTTCTTAACTGTTATATGGGATTAAGAAATCCTCATTATATAAGCATTATAGAAGAAATGTTTGAAAGGATAAAGGTTAATATTAAATGGAATGATATATATGAAATAATTGGTGGTATAGAAAACAGTACAACTATAAAATACTTAGAGAGTACTATGACAGAATCTGGGATAGCAATTCCTCTTGTCCATGATAAATATGAGTATTGCCATGGTAGAAGCACAGTATCGTATAAGAATAATAATGGTTTAATTTACTTAAGTAATAATAATAAGGAATTAGACAAGATTATTTTAGATAATGCTAAAAGATACTATACTGAAGTAATTCAGTTAAGAAATTTTTATCCTAATCCAGATGAATTAACTGATGAATTTTTTATGACATTACAAGCCATGTATTTAACTAAAAAACTAGCTGAAAACAAAGGAGAAGATCTATCAAAAGTAGATCATAGTCCTATGACTTATAAATTATATAAATTTAAAGGAACTATGTGAGGTATTTATGAAAGAAGTAATATTTGTAACAGGAAATCAAGGAAAACGAATAACAGCTGAAGAAACATTAAAAAACACTACTGTTATTTGTGAAGATTTTGGTTTTATAGAACCAGACATTAATGATATAGAATATATTGCTAAGGAAAAAGTTCTTTATGCTTATAAACATACTGGTAAACCATGTATTGCTTTAGATGCTGGTTTTTACATTCCTAATTATCCAGGCAATCCTAATTTTCCAGGGGCCTTCCCAAAGAGGGAATTACTGGATAAAATAGGTATTGATGGTCTATTAATTAATATGAAAGATGTTAAAGATCGCACTTGCTATTTTAAAGAATGCTTAGCATATTATGATGGTGTAGAACTTAAATATTTTCATAGTAATAGTAATGGTACTTTAAGTGATGAGATAAAAGGAAATGATTCATCTAAAAAATGGTCTGAATTATGGTATGTATATATACCAGATGGTTATAATAAAACTTTAGCTGAAATGACAGATGAAGAAAGAAATAGTCGTAGAGAACATAAATCTTCTGCTTTAAAAGATTTTGGGATTTGGTATAATTCAATAAAAATTTTAAAAAAGTGATTAGTAAATATGAGGTTAATTGTTCAAAATAAGTTGTTAACATAACAGCTTTTTTTCTTGAAAAAATATTTATATATGGTATAATAGCAGCCATGGGGCATATAAGGGGTGATTGTATGGCAAAAATGGAAAAAGAAGTTAAAGTACTTAATATTGATTTAGATAGTATAGAAGAAATTATTCAGAATAATGATGGTGTATTAGTAGAAGACAGCATACAAAAAATTTATACTTATGATCTAGGAACAATAAAGGGTAGATATAAAGACTTATTATTACAGTTTAAAGATGATAATTTTGAATTGATGAAATCAAAATTTAGTTTACTATTTTTTGAAATAGATAATTTGATTACACCAGATATGAAATCTTTACTAATGGAAAATTATGGAATAAATAATTTAGTAGAACTTGCAATGAGTACTAAAAATATGCAAGAGCTTAAGAGTTTTGTAAATGAAAAAGTAGTAGAAAGTATAGTTTCTAATTTTGGGATTAATCCTAATAAATGGGTTCGTTTAAGAGAAACAAATAATTTAACTACTATAACAGTAAAAAATATATTAGAAACTACTGTAGATTCATTACAACCAGTTCTTGAAACAGAGGTAGAAGTACCTTCTATTAAAGATGCTAATGCTTTACTTGAACAGTTAGGATTTTCTTTTAGAAATTATCAGGAAAAGAGAAGAATTACTTATAATATCAATGGTACAGAATTAGACATAGATTTTTGGCCTTTAATACCGCCATATTTAGAAATTGAAGGAAACTCAATGGCAGAAATTGATGAAGTTATAGATAAACTTAATTTAAGAAAGTATGAGATAGTATCATGTAATACAGAAGAGGTATATAAAAAATACGGTATAAATATTTATGATTATAGAGAGTTGAGATTTGATGAAAAAAGTGAATGTAAACAAAATATGTTGGAACATAACAGAAAATTGTAATCGAAGTTGTAAACACTGTTTTAGATTTAGAAATAGTGAAGAACTTTCTTTAGAAGATAATATGAAAATATTAAAAAAACTAAAAAAAGAAGGTACTAAATCCATAACATGGACTGGCGGAGAAGCAACACTATATCCTAATATTGAGGTTTTAATAAACAAATCCCATGATATGGGAATAATTAATAATTTAATTACTAATGGTAGTACACTAACTCCAAAGATTATTAAAGAAAAGTTTAGTAATCTTGATAGTATAACATTTTCTTTAGATTTCATATCTGATGAAGATAATATCAAGTTTGGTAGAGGAGATAACTATTTTAGTCATTTAAAAGAAATAATTTCTTATATAAACGAAGAACTTCCTAATATCAAAGTAAAAATAAACACTGTAATTTTAAGAGATAATAAGGAATTACTTATTGATATATATAACGAAATTAAAAAGTTTAATATTTCTAAATGGAAACTTATTAAATTTGTTAGTTTTAGAGGAACAGCCTACAAAAATAAAGATAGGTATTCAACAACGACAGATGATTTTATAAGAAAAATTGTTGAAGTTAGAAGAAATCATGATAATAGTTTTGAAATTGAAACAGTAACTACTCTTAATTTAGAACAAAATCATGTCATGATTAAGCCAAATGGTGATCTAGTTATAACAATTGAGGGAATAGATAATTTATTATTTAATATACTAAAAGAAGGTGAATAATATGATAGAATACAAAGACGGGATTAATCTTAATTTATATAGAGTGTTTTATTATGTAGCTAAAGAAGGTAGTATATCTGCAGCTGCTAAAAAAATATACATATCTCAGCCTGCTATTTCTAAGTCTTTAAAGAAGTTAGAAGAATTACTTAATGTAGATTTATTCTATCGTACACTTACCGGAGTTCAGCTTACTGAGTTTGGCGAGACACTACTATTTTATGTGGAGAATGCTTACAATAGCGTTCTTACTGCTGAAAGAACATTAGTTGAAAGCAAAGCCTTAGAGCGAGGAAAAATTTCAATTGGTGTACCTTCACATATTGGTTCTTTCTTTCTATTTGAATATATAGAAAAATTCAAAAAGGACTATCCTAATATTCATATAAAGATAGTAAGTAGATCAACAAAAGAAATGTTAGAACAGCTTGAGTCTCATGAAATAGATTTCATGATAGATTCTTCGCCAATAAATACTAAATATAATAATATAATTATTGAAAAATTAGTTTCATTTCCAACTTCTTTTATAACAAAAAAACAATATGACAATGAAATAAAATCATTAAAAGAATTTGAAAAAGAAGCATTTATATTACCAGTTAATCGTAGTAGTAGAAGAAGAGAGCTTGAAACACTTTTATCATCAAATAATATTAAACTAAACAATATTATTGAAATAGAAACAACAGAAATGGCTATTACAGCTGCTAAAAAGGGTTTTGGTATTTGTGTTGTAGCAGAAGAAGCAGTAAGAATGGAACTAGAACTAAAACAATTATATAAAATAAACATAAAAGAAAAATTACCAGATTTGGAGATAAATTTAGTTTATATTGAGAACTTCTTACCTCCAGCACCGCGTAAATTTATTGATATGTTTTTAGGACAAAAGGACTTGAAATAAGTTCTTTTTCTATAATCAATAGTTATATAAGTTATAATTAATGATTAATGCTTTATGTTTTGGTTATACCATACATATAAAAGAAGTATTAGTTATATTTTGAAATAACTGCTACAATAATATTTAACACTTATAGAGATTATAGTATTAAGTAGTGGTGATTTATGAAAGAAATAAATAGAATGTGTAATATAGCGAAAATAGTATTTAAAGATAACTTAGTTACTTTATCACTTGAAAATGACTTAAATAGCAAATATTATATTACTAGTATAATTTTAAAGGAAAAGAATAACGAACAATTAGAGAGATTTATTACTGATTGTGATGAACTTATATCAAAACCTGTAACTTTTAGATTGTTTGAAAACAATAATGTAAGTGAAAATAGTTTTAAAAACATTTTAATTAGTAACAATTAATTATGTTTTATACTACTAAAAATAACTGTTAAAGTTATTTTTTTGTGCTTTTATGTTATAATGTAATAAGAATAAGCGAGGTGTAAAATGAAAATAGTAAGAGGTTTTTTAAAAATTATTTTTAGCCGAGCTGTAATATTTACAGTCTCTATATTGGTACAGGCTTTTGTTATTTTTGGGATTTATTATTTCTTTAATGAATACTTAACTTATTTTTACTTACTTTTTGTTTTACTAGGTTTTTCTATAATTGTAGATATATTAAATGATGCATCAAACCCAATGTTTAAACTTGCTTGGATTATTCCAATTTTATTGGTTCCTGTCTTTGGTATTCTTATTTATATAATTTCAAATAATCAATTTATACCTAAAAAAATAAATAGCATTTTAGAATATAATAAGAAAAAAACAAAGAAATTTTTAGAACAGGATGAAAAGATATTTGAGGATATATATAACGAAGATAGACATGTATCTAATTTAGTTAAATATGTTAATAATTATGGTAGTTATCCTATTTATAAAAATACGGACATTAAATATTTTAGTTCTGGCGAAGAGATGTATCCCTCTTTTTTAAAACAACTTAGAAATGCAAAAGAATTTATCTTTATGGAATATTTTATTGTTGCACATGGACGATTTTGGTATAGTGTTTTAGAAATATTGAAAGAAAAGGTAAAAGAGGGCGTTGAAGTATACTTTATGTATGATGGAATGTGTTCTATGTCTCTTTTAGCGCATAATTATCCTGAAACATTAGCTTCTTATGGAATTAAATGTAAGATGTTTAATAAAGTTGTTCCTATTTTATCTACTCATCAAAATAATCGCGATCACCGCAAAATAACAGTTATAGATGGTAAAATCGCTTTTACTGGTGGTCTTAATATTGCTGATGAGTACATTAATGAAGTAGACAGATTTGGTTATTGGAAAGATACAGCTATTATGCTTGAAGGGCAAGCTGTTAACAGTTTTACGATAATGTTTTTATCAATGTGGAATGTAACAGAGAAACGCTGTGTTAGTTACGAAAAGTATTTAAGAAGTCATAAGGTAGAAACAGCTAGTGGTTATGTAATGCCATATAGTGATAATCCTCTTGATAAATATGAAATAGGTAAAGATGTTTACTTAGATTTAATTAATACTTCAACAAAATATCTGCATATTATGACTCCTTATCTAATTTTGGATTATGAACTTCTATCATCACTTAAATACGCTGCTAAAAGAGGGGTAGAAACTATAATAATCATGCCTAGTATTCCAGATAAATGGTATGCTTATATACTTGCTAGAAGTTTTTATGGAGAATTACTAGAGGCCGGCGTTAAAATATATCAATATTCTAATGGGTTTGTTCATGCTAAACAGTTTATAACAGATGATTTAGAAGCAGTTATCGGATCAATTAATTTAGATTATAGAAGTTTGTATTTGCACTTTGAGTGCGCGGCATATTTATATAAATGTAAAGAGATTAATAAAATTGAAAAAGATTTTGAGGAAACACTAACTAAATGTGTTGAAATTACTAAAGAAAGTAATAAGAAATATAATATTTTTATGAAATTTTTGGGGCGAATATTCAGGTTATTTGCCCCACTTATGTAAGGAGGATAATATGAATATATTAAAAGATATGAAAAAAGCATTAGTTACTTCTTCTTCAGTCTACATTATATTAGGAATTATAATGATTGTTTTTCCTGCTTTTGTAAATGACTTTTTTAGTACTATTGTTGGAATACTTATATTATTATTTGGTATATCACAAATAACTATATACTTTTATAAAAAAAGTTATAGTAATATAGTAAAAATTACATTAGCATTAGGAATAATAGGTACTTTAGCAGGTACTTATATATTACTTAATCCTAAATTTATCACTTCAATAATACCTCTTGTTTCAGGATTAGTTATTATTGTAAATGCCTTAAATAAAATTAAACAATCAGCTGAGTTAAAATCAGCTAATTATTATAAATGGTGGCATATATTAGTATCTGCTATTATTTTACTTATTATAGGTTGTATTCTTATTACTAATCCATTTGAAGCAGTAGAGATTTTTATAAGAGTATTAGGCGCTATTTTAATAATAGAAGGTATATATGATATTTTAACAGTTGCATCTTATACAAAAGAAGTAAAAAGGGTAATTAAAACAATAAGATAATTATATGAATAAACTTATTAAATTATTTAAAAAATACAGTCTTAACAAAAATGGCTTAATACTTAATGTAAGTGATGTAAAACAATTAAATGAACTTATAAATAAAAAGTATAAATTAAGCATTATAACTGATGATATAAACAAATATAATGAGTATAAATATATGAATGTTATTAGTAATTCTATCTTTAATATTAGAGTAGATAGAAATGAGTTTGATGTAGTTTGTTTTGATAAATTGCTTGAATATTACAGTGACAAAGATATATTGAAAATACTTAAATCTTCTATATCAGCAGGTGAAGCAGTTCTATTTGATGTTCCTGTTTTTAAACTATTTAAGAATAGTAATCAAGGAGAGATAAGATACTTAAAAAGAGATTACTGGATAAAACTGTTTAATAAATTAAATACTGTTATTATAGAAGAGGTAACTTACAAAAAAGGGTTATTCGAAAAACATAAAATATTTGTAATAAGGAAAAAGATAATTTAATTATCTTTTTTATGTTATAATGACATGGTGGTGATAATATGAACATAATTGTTGATGCGGATGCATGTCCAGCAATTAATTTAATAACTAATTTAGCTATTAAAAATAATATTAAATTAATTCTATATACCGATAATACTCATAATATAAAAAGTGATTACGCTGAAGTTATAACTTTATCAAAAGGATATCAAAGTGTTGATATGGTTATTGCTAATGATATTAGAAATAATGATATATTAGTTACACAAGATTTTGGTCTTGCTACTATTGCACTATCAAAAAAGGCTTTTGCGGTTCATCCTAAAGGAATGATATATACTACTAGTAATATTGATCAGTTATTATATGAAAGACATATGAACGCGAAATTACGAAAAAGTGGTGGCCATACAAAAGGACCGAAAAAACGAACAAAAATAGATGATGATAATTTATTAAATTCTTTGAAAATATTAATAAGCAAAGAAATAAATAAACAAGAAGAAGATTCCAAACTATAAATTTATATATTTTAAATATTACTTTTTGGTCATTATATAATTAAACAAAAGTGCTATAATTGTAATGTTTGAGGTGGTAGTATGAAAGATATTAAAGGTAAAAGTTTATTAGTTTTGTTACTTACTAGTGTTATGCTTTATTTTATATTAAAGGATGATTTTGCTAATGTAGCGGAAATACTTAAATATACAAATATAATTTGGCTTATAGTGGCCATATTAGTTTACTATTTTGGTTCTTTAATTCAAACTATATCATTAAAATTAATTATAGATCAGTATAAAAAGGATTATTCATTATTTAAAGCATTTAGATTAAATGTTGTAACTAATTTCTTTAATGGTATAACGCCACTTGCGAGTGGAGGGCAACCATTACAGGTTTATGAACTTCATAAAGATAAAATTAAAGTATCTGATGGTACGAATATAATTGTTGAAAACTTTCTAATTTATCAAACTTCTTTGATAACATTATCGGTATTTTGCTACATAATTAATGCAATTTTTAATATAGTACATTTTAGTTTTATGTTAAATATACTATTTTTCATGGGATTTATTTTAAATTTAGTAGTATTAATATTTGCTTATGTGGTTGGTTCTAGTAAGACAATTAGTAAAAAAATAGTTTTAACAATAGTAAAAGTGCTAGTAAAGTTTAAAATTGTTCGTGATAAAAATAAAATTATAAATAAACTTGAAAATACATGTGATGAATTTTATAATGGATTTAAAGATATGAAAAAAAATAAGGAAATAGTAATTAAAGGTTTTATTCTTCAGTTAATAGGTACAGCTATTACATTTACAACGACATATTTTGTATTTAAAGCACTAAATTTACATATTGATATGAATATGCTAGAATGTATAGTAACATCTGTTTTTGTTTTTATAGCAGGTGCATTTGTTCCAATACCTGGTGGAACGGGCGGTATGGAATATACCTTCTTTAATTTTTTTGAAAGTTTCTTAGTTGGTGCACCATTGAAATCAACATTGCTATTATGGCGATTTGTAACATATCTATTTCCTGTTGTACTAGGTGGTTTAATATTTAATATGAGAAAAAGAGAAAGAAAGGAGTTTTTTGATAATGAAAAAAAGTAACAATACTAATAAATTACCAGAGATGATATTTATGCCGGCTTTTTTATGCATAGGTTCTGGTGTGGGTATGGTTTTTGGATTAATATTTAGTAATATCGCCCTAGGAATGTGCTTAGGAGCAGGTATTGGTTTATCTATAGGTGCAATAATAGATAATTCAATTAAAGCAAACAAAACTAAAAAATAACCATGTAGAATAATGATTTATCATTATTCTTTTTTATTGTGATATAATGTTATTTAGGTGATAGTATGGCAACAAGCAAAGTAAAAGATGGAATTATCGGGTTTATTATAGGAGACGCCATGGGGGTTCCTAATGAATTTAGAACAAGAGAGTGTATTAAAACCAATATTTTAACAGAAATGGTTGGCTTCGGTTCACATCCTGTTCCAGCTGGATCATGGAGTGATGCTAGTTCTATGACACTTGCTACTATTGATTCAATAATTAAAGAAGACGAAATTGATTATTGTGATATCACTAATAACTTTGTTTTATGGGCCAAGGACACTAAATATACACCATTTAATTATGTCTTTAATATAAGTAGTACTTGTTTAAAAGCAATAACTAATTATAAGGACAATAACATAAAACCTATTAAGTGCGGCTTAGGTAAGTTAGACGACAATGATAATAGTTCTCTTATGAGAATACTTCCTATAGCGTATTATGCTTACTATAAACAGTTAATGGATGATGAGATATTAAAACTTGTTAATGATATATCTTCTATAACAAATAGGCATGAAATTAGTATTTTAGGATGTTATATATATGTAAAATTTGTTATGTGTTTGTTAGGTGGTAAAAGTAAAGAAAAGTGTTATTCAATCATTAAAAAGCTAGACTATTCAAATTTTAAAGAAAATTCTATAAAAAAATATAAAAGAATATTGGAAGACGACATATTAAAACTTAAATTAAGTGAGTTAAATTCTTCATGTTATATAGTTGATTCATTAGAAGCATCACTATGGTGTTTTATGAAGTCTGATAGTTATGCGCAGGCAGTTATAGCAGCAATAAACTTAGGTGATGATACAGACACTATCGGTGCTTTAACAGGTGCATTAGCTGGTATAATGTATGGATTTAAAAATATACCTGATGTTTGGATAAATAAATTAATAAATAAAGACTATATTTTGGATATGGTAGATAAATTTGAAAAAACATTAAAATCAAAGAATTTATATAAACAGTTATCCTTTAAAATATAAATCAATTAAATATTAGTATTAAAAAAGAACTTTAATGTTCTTTTTTTGATGTATAATTGTATAGGGAAGTGAGACTGTAATGAATAAAAAATCAATAAAACCATTATTTCTTATTATATTCGCCTTTTTAGGACTGATTGTTTTTTCATATAATAATGATTTTATATATAAAGATACTATATTGAAAATAACTAAGATTGAGACTATTAATGAGTCAACTAGTATTAATTCTTTAGAATTAGAAGAACATTATTATCAAAAGGAAATAACAGGTATAATTACGAATGGAGTAGATAAAGGGGATATAAAAGTTTTAGAATATGAAGAAACTTATTCTTCTATAGTTACTGAAAAATATAGTGTTGGTGATAAAGTTTTTATAAAAAATAGTAACATTGAAAGTTTAAAAAGAGATACTTATATTGCTATAATGATTTCTATTTTTGTTACAGCAATCTTTATAGTTGGTAGTTTTAGAGGATTACTAGCTATAGTTAGCGTTATATTGAATACCACTATTTTTTGTCTTAGTTTAGATTTATATTTTAAAGGCATAAATTTATTATTTTTATGTATTATTGAAATAATAATATTTACAGTAATATCACTACTTTTAGCGGGTGGTAAAAACAGAAAAACATATACTGCTATCATATCTACCTTAATATCGTTAACCACTTTATTTATTATGTCTATTTTAGTGATTAAATGTACTGATTATGAAGGCATAAATTTTAATGAAATTGGCTTTTTAACTGTACCATTTAAAGATGTAATTATAGCTGAATTAATGATTGGTGGCCTAGGTGCTATAATGGATGTTTCAATAACAATGGCTTCATCAATTTCTGAACTAATTGAAAAGAATAATAAGATATCAACTAGTTCTCTAAAAAAATCCGGTAAAGATATTGGAAAAGACATTATGAGCACTATGATTAATGTATTATTCTTTACTTATTTATGTAGTGGTCTTCCAGTATTCGTTTTAGCTTTTAGAAATGGTTTTTCTTTTTATAACTACATAACTACTAATTTTTCTTTAGAGCTAGCCAGATTTTTGGTAGGAAGCATAGGTATACTTCTTGCGATTCCTATATCACAGTTTATTACTATAAAGTATTTAAGAAGAGGTGATGTACATGAATAAAATTCTTACATTACTGATGTTTATTCTTCTGGTATGGATAGGTGGTAAGAGAGGAATTAAACTTTTTATATCACTTATTATTAATTTCATTATTTTAATGCTTGCTTTTTATTTTATTGCATTAGGTTTTAGTCCTATTGTTATATCATTGATTGGATGTTTAATTATTACTTATATAATTTTATATTATGTTAATGGTGAAAATATTAAGACTAAAGCATCTCTGCATTCTGTAATTATAGTTTTACTTATATTAGTAGTATCAATATTTTTAGTTACAAAAATAACTAGAATTAGTGGTTTTGGATATGAATCTTATGAAGAAATAAATATGTTTTCTTATGATGTCGCATTAGATTTTACAGATGTTTCTATAGCTTTAATTCTAATTGGACTTATTGGCGCAACAGTAGATACCTCGGTAGCTATTTCATCAGCTTTATATGAAGTTCATGAAAATAATAAAGAACTTTCTAAAAAGGAACTTTTTCTATCTGGTATTACTATAGGAAAAGATATACTAGGTACAACTACAAACACACTTCTGTTTGCTTTTTTAGGGGAATTTTTAACTCTATTAATTTGGTTTAAAGATGTTGGTTATTCTTTATTAGATATACTTAATAATAAAACTTTTTGCGCAGAATTTATAAAAATATTATTTAGTGGTATGGGTTGTATTCTTGTTATACCAATTACAGCTTTAATTGTGGCTAATAGACTAACCAAGAAAAATATTTAATGAAAAATGTATAAATAATCTCTTTTTATAGCAATATACTATGAAAGGAGATTTTTATATGGCACGCCACAAAGTAGAGATTATAGGCGTGAATACTGCGAATATTAAAGTACTTACGAGTGATGAGATGACTGAACTATTTAAAGCAATGCATAATGGAGATGTGTTTGCTAAAGATGATTTAATAAATGGTAATTTAAAGTTAGTTCTTTCTATACTTAGAAAGTATCAAAATAGATGTGATAATATGGATGATTTATTCCAAGTTGGATGCATTGGCCTAATTAAAGCAATAGATAACTTCGATTTATCACATGAAGTAAAATTTAGTACTTATGCTGTACCAATGATAATAGGTGAAATAAAAAGATATTTAAGAGATAATAATAGTATTAGAGTCTCTAGATCAGTAAAAGATTTAGCTTTTAGAATTCTTCGTATGAAAGAAGAACTTCTTACTACTAAAGGAAGAGAGCCAACTATAAAAGAATTAGCGACTGGTCTAGAGATATCCGAATTTGAACTAGCTAATGCCCTTGATTCTATGAAAGATACAATTAGTATGTTTGAACCTATCTATAATGATGGATCAGATACCATATATTTATCAGATCAATTAGAAGACAAAAAAAATAAACTATATGATTTAGAAACAAAAATTTCATTAAAAGATGCATTAAATAATATTAGAGAAAAAGAAAAATACATTCTTTTAGAAAGATTTATTTATGGTAAAACTCAAGTAGAACTTGCTGAAGAACTAGGTATTTCTCAAGCTCAAATATCTAGGCTTGAAAAAAGTGGTATAGATGGTATAAAGAAACAAATATTATAAAATAATATTACATTTATTATAGATAAATCTCATATTATTATATAGGTGATAATATGAGATTATCTGATTTACAAAATAAAGATATTATATGTGTTAATGATGGCAAAAAAATTGGAAGTATTATTGATATAAATATTAATGATAGTGGTAAACTAGAAAGTCTTATAGTAGAAAAAAGTAAATTTTTTATATCAAGGTTTTCAACTTCTAATGAGATAGAAATAAAATGGGGTCAAATAGAAAAAATTGGTGAGGATGTTATTTTAGTTAATCTTAATCTAACTAGTGAAAACTAGTTTTTATTATGCTATAATATATGTTATGGTGATTATATGAAATATAGTGATGCCCAAATGAATATTATATTTGAAAAATATATAAATTTTGTAGATGAACTTGCATATAGATACACAGATAATATAACAAACCTTTTATATATCATAGTGCCTGCTTTTATACTAAAATATGGGCTTGAAAATGAGAAAACCATATTAAATACATTTAAAAACGTAAGAATAGTTATTAAAGAGGGTACCAATAAAAAAGTACAAGCCTTCTATAAAAGTATTCCAATTAAAGAAGAAAATAATATAATATTACATAAATTTATTGTCCTTCAAAATTATCACAGTAACAGTTTAGTAGAACTATTAGATAATCTAGTTCACGAATATAATCACGCATTAAATTCGGAAAATAATAGTATAACATTTGAAGGTAATGAAATACTTATACGAACTGGTTTAAGTCATATTAGATATGATAAAAACACTTTAGATTTTACTTCAAAAGATAATAATTATATATTAGAAGAAATATTGAATACTAAAGAAACTGAAGAAATAATAAATATAATCCATAGTTTTAAAAACTATAAATTTAATAATAAAAAAATTACAACAGCTTTATATTTTATTGATAATCATATAATAGATAAATATTCATCTGAGTCATATAAACTAGAAACCTTCTTTACAAAAGAATTAACTACTAACAGGACTTTTATGACAACTTTATCAAAGTTAAGAGTAAAGGGATTCATTCAAGATATAGATTACTGGTTTGATAATATAACTGGTGATAAGAATAGTTTTAGAAAATTAGTTAACTTAATTATTGAATTAACTAATATTAAAAATAAGGAACCTAAATGGTTCTTAGGTAAGAGAAAATGGAAAAGACGTATAAATGAGTTATATAAAGATACTTTGTATATTATTAATACATTCAATAATAATTGTAATTACAAATAAAGTATCTATGATATAATTGTAGCGTGGTGAGTAATATGAAAAAGTATTTTAAATATATATGTGCCGTAATTCTTATAGTTGTTTTTTTAGTATGTATGTACTTATCTTTCGGTAAGAAAAGTAAAGAATATAGTAAAAATTTATTTTATATGGATACATATATAAATGTTAAAGTAAATAGTTTTTTAGGTGACACTAAAGTTAATAAAATTTTAGATGGTGTTGATTCTTTATATAATAAATATCAAATGCTTACTGATACTTATAATCAAGATAGTGATATATATTATATAAATAATAATGACAGTGATGATGAAGAGATTACTATTGATAGTGAATTATATAAAATTATAGAATTAGGCTTATCTTGGTATGACAAAAGTGATGGTAAGTTTAATATTAATATGGGTAATATAATTGCTGTATGGAAAAAATATCGTGATTTAAAAACTGGAATACCTACTATGGATGAATTATTAAGTAGTGGTTCTATTGACATTAATAATGTTGAATTACTAGGTAATAACAAAATAAAAAATACTAAACCAAATATTGATTTAGGAGCTGTTGCTAAAGGATATGCTACACAGAAAGCTGGAGAATATTTAAAAGAAAAAGGTATTGATAGTTTTATAATTAATGCTGGTGGTAATGTTGTTGTTGGAAAAAATAATACAAAAGATAGTTTTAGTATTGGTATAGAAAATCCAGAACATACAAGCGATATATACCAGGTTATAAAAGGAAATGATATTGCTGTTGTTACTAGTGGTGGGTATGAAAGATTTTATGAATATAATGGTGTAAGATATCACCATATAATTGATCCAGATACTTTATTCCCGGCTGATAATATGCTTAGTGTCACTATAGTAGCAAAAGATTCAGCTTTAGCGGATATTTTATCTACAACTTTATTTTTAATGAAACCAAAAGATGCAATTGATTTAGTTAATGTTTTAGATGATGTTGAAGCAATTATCTATGTAGACTCTAATACTATCTTAAAAAGTGATGGTTTTAGCAAATATGAATAAACAAGATGCGATTCTTATAGCTATTATTCTCACAATAGTAGGGTCTATTGCCTTAGTTTTCAAATTAACAGAAAAAGATAATATGAATAATGCTTTAGTGTATTATGAAGATAAACTTGTTCTTACTATTGATTTAACTTTAGAAGAACAAGAATATACAGTAGAAGGATATAATGGTCCTGTTAAAATAACTGCTGGTAATGGTCAAGTAAAAGTAGAAGATGAAGATAGTCCATTACATTTATGTTCTAAACAAGGATATATAAGTAAATCATATGAGAGTATTGTTTGTCTTCCTAATAAAATAGTAATTAAATTAGAAAGTGCTTCTTCATTAGATGCAATAGTAAAGTAGGCAGTATATGGAAACCAAAAAATTTACAAGATTATCACTTTTATTAGCTCTTTCAGTAGTACTTAATTTAATTGAGTCAATGCTACCAATTTTTAGTGGTGTTATTCCTGGATTGAAACTAGGTCTAGCTAATATAATAATATTATTTGTTCTTTATAATTACTCCTTTAAGGATGCTATGTATTTATCTATTTTGAGGGTATTTTTAGTAGGTATTCTTAGGACTGGATTATTTAGTGTATCGTTCTTTTTCTCCTTAGGAGGGGCTATTTTAAGCATAATAGCGATGTATTTAATAAAGAAGTTCACCAAGTTATCAATTATTGGTATTAGTATAGTTGGATCATTCTTTCACAGCTTAGGACAAATATTAGTAGCGTGCTTTATGGTAGAGATGACAAGTATGATATATTATCTACCATTACTTCTATTATTTTCTATTCCAACTGGTATTATAACTGGTATAATTACCAAGGAATTATTGAAAAATTTTAATGGAATGGAAAAAAATGTCGAAAGTTATCATTAATGTTTGCATTTATTTTGAAAATGTGTTATTATGTATATGAACTTGGGTGGCGGTTATTTATAGTATAGCTGTCCGGAACTTAACCTAGGTTCTTTTATTTGGATTTTACTCCGTAATAAGAGTAGTAGAAGTGTCCTAATATAGATGAGCAGTATTGAACTATAACTCTAAAGCTATATTAGGCGATAAAAGCAGGTATATTGGTAACAATGTATCTAAAAAGAACCATTAAGGTTCTTTTTTGTTTATTATTTTACTATAGTTCCTATTATTTCACCAGTTATAGCTTTAAGTAAATTACCTTTTTTATTAATATCAAATACTAAAATAGGAATATTATTATCCATACATAAAGAAGTAGCAGTTGAATCCATAACATTTAACTTTTTATTTAAAACATCAATATAAGTTATCTCATCAAATTTAGTTGCATCTTTATCTTTTTTAGGATCACTAGAATAAACCCCATCAACATTGGTTGCTTTAAATATAATATCGGCATTTATTTCAGCAGCGCGAAGTGCAGCAGCTGTATCAGTTGAAAAGAAAGGATTGCCAGTACCACAGCCAAATATAACAATTCTTCCTTTTTCCATATGACGAGTAGCTCTATTTTTGATGTAAAATTCAGCAATCTGACGCATTTCAATACCAGTTTGAACTCTAGATTCAGCGCCTAATTGTTTAAAAGCATCCTGTAAAGCTAAAGCATTCATTGTAGTCGCAAGCATTCCAATATGGTCAGCTGTACATCTATCCATATTAGTATTACTTCTTCCTCTCCAGAAATTACCACCACCTACAACAATACTAATTTCACAACCAAGTTCATGGCATTCTTTAATTTCCTTGCATATGCTAAGAACAGAACTAAAATCAATACCTTTATTATCTATTCCTGATAGGGTTTCACCACTTAATTTAAGTAGTATGCGATTGTACTTTGGCTTATTTTTCATTTAAATATCTCCTTTACCATTTTGTATTAATGCTATTATAACACAAAAAATAAGACCAATAGAAAAAATTTTATATTTTATAAAGTAGGGTACTTATCCTTTGAAAATAAAGGGTGAGGGGAGAATACACTTCTATAATATGTATACTTTACACTTGACAATTGACACACAAATAGTATAATTATTATAGGTGGTGTAAGAGATGAACAAGTTAAATGACATTTTACATGAATTAGGAATTTCCAAAGTTAAATTAGCGAAGTTTTTGGGTGTATCAAGACAAATGATATATAATTATCTAGAATTAGACGATTTAAATAAATGGCCTAAAGATAAAAAAGTTTTACTTCTTAATTTATTAGGAATAAAATCACCTGAAGAGATAGAAACTATTAAGATTAATACAGATTATATTCTTGATGTTGAAACAAGATTAAATAGTTTAATAGATAATACTTCTGAAAGGAAGGTTACTGTAAACGGTGAGAAACAAATCTTTAATGACTTAGGTAAAAAACAAAAAGAATTAATTATTAATATTATCGATTTAATGAAAGAAAGACTTGAAGATCCTAATGATATGGAAGCTTTCTATACATTTAAATATATGTATAATTTTATGCAGTCAATTGATTCTTCAAAGGAATTAAAATATATTTTAGGTTATGTTGCTAAAGCAACTGGTTTTGTTAAACCACTTGAATTTGTATTTAATGAAGAAGATCAATTCATTTTTGAAAGTATAATGTATTCTGCAATGGTACTATACAATAATGGTGGGGCTTCTAAAGCAAAAATAGCTGAATCACATAAAAGATTTGTAAATCAAATAGAACATAAAATTGAAGATAAAATGAGTAGAACATTAGAACTTAATACTGTTAAAATACAGGCATTAAGAGAACTTGGTTATACTGCAGTTACTGAGGCTAATGCAGCTGAAGTATTTGAAAAGATAGCTGAAATTCAATCAAGAAAAATTACAAATATAAGTTAAGAAAGAGAGATAAATCTCTTTTTTTTTATATATAAGTTCTTTAAGAACTAAAAGGTTCTTTTTTTTATAAATAAATTAAATATTTATATATTTTTCCAATAAAATGTACTGTTAAATGCATCCAAATAATGTAGGTAACTATTAGAATGTAGGAGGAATGAAAATATGAATTTTTTCAAAAGAAGTTTAGTTAGTATTACAAGGAGAAAGAGTAAGTCTATTATATTATTTGTAGCAATATTACTTGTTTGTAATGTAATAGCGGGAGCTATTTCAGTTAAGAAGGCACTTATTAAGACTGAGGATAATATCAAGAGGAGTATTCCAATTGAGTTAAAGCCAGAAATTGATTATGAAAATATTGGAGTTAATGCCTCAGATAGTATTAGTGAAGACACTATTATTAGAATAAGCAAGTCCAGCTATTTAAAGGATTTTTATTATTCTTTTAAATACAGTTTAACTAGCGATAGTTTAAAATCTGTTGAAAGTGGAATGGTGATATATAGAACTTTAGAAGCTGATGTATCTGCTAGTGTGTCTAGTGATTCTAAGCTAGCTGGCGATAATTACGATAGTTATTTTTCTATAATTGGAACTAATACCAGCAATATAAAAGAAGTAAATAATGGCACTTTTAGTATTATAGATGGTAATTTATATACAGATGAAAATGTCAAAAATGGTAACAATGTCATTTTAATATCTAAGGAACTTGCCAAAGAAAATAATTTAAAAGTAGGGGATAGTATCACTTTGCGAAGGAAAGTTGAAACATATACTGAAACTGAAACAAAAACTTTAGGAATAATTACAAAGGAATATAATATTGTTGGAATTTTTGAAGCAAAATTAAATAAAATTACAGATAATGATGGCAAAGTTATTGATGAGTCTAATCCACTAGCTAACAGTATTTATATGCCTAATAATACAGTTAAAACTGTTCATGACGAAGTGATTAGTATGTTAGATAAATATAATGCTAGTGAGTATGATGAGTTTAATATAAGTGCTTCATTTTATTTAAATAGTATTGATGATATAGAGAACTTTAACAATGATAATTTAAAGTTATTACCAAATGGGTATAAATTTACAGACAACAGTAATCTTTATACTAGTACTCTAGCACCTATTTCAAGTATGGAAGATATATCAAATTTTATTATGTATGCTGCGTTGATAGCGTCAATTATAATAATAGGTCTAATCTCATTACTATTTTTTAGAGAAAGAAGACATGAGATGGGTATTTATTTAGCACTAGGTGAGTATAAGATTAATATTGCTATGCAAATATTAATTGAGACTTTAATTGTATCTTTATTAGCAGTATTTATTTCTATATTTACTGGTAATATGGTTGCTAAAAATATTTCTAATAATATGTTAGAAGATCAAATAGAAAATAAAATAGATAATGATGAATATTATTATGATGAGTTTGGATATCAGTTAAATTATAGTAAAGATGAACTATTAGATAAATATAATGTTCAATTAGATGTTACTACTATTATTTTGATTTTTCTAATTAGTATAGGTAGTATTACTGTTTCTACTTTAATTCCTATTTACTATACTTTAAAGATTAATCCTAAGAAAATACTTATGTAAGGAGAATTATTATGGAAAATATATTAAGTGTTAGTAATTTAAGTTACTATTATCAAGATGGTGATACTATAAGACATATTTTGAAAGATATAAATTTAAATTTTGATAAAGGAAAATTTTATACGATATTAGGTGAAAGTGGAAGTGGTAAAACTACATTTCTTTCTCTAATATCTGCACTCGAGGAACAAAAACAAGGTAAAATTAAATATGATGGTACTGATATAAGACAAATTGGCTTAGATAACTTTAGAAGAAATAAAATTGGTATTATTTTTCAAAGTTATAATTTAATTCCCTATATGACAGCTTTAGAGAACGTTTTAACAGCAATGTATATAACAGACAATAAAATACCCGGTAATTACAAAACAGTGGCTCTAAACCTGTTAAAATACGTTGGAATAGATAATACTAAAGCTACAAGAGTAGTAAATAAACTTTCTGGTGGAGAACAACAAAGAGTAGCAATAGCAAGATCACTTTCTACTGATGTAGATATTATTTTAGCAGATGAACCAACAGGCAACTTAGATGAACAAATGTCAGATGAAATAGTTAAATTATTTTCTTCGTTAGCTCATGATCATAACAAATGTGTTATTATGGTTACTCACTCTAAAGAAATAGCTGAAAAATCAGATATGGTTTTAAGACTATATAAAGGCGTATTAAAAGAAAATGAGTAGTTTTTTAGATAACTTTACAGAAGAAGAAAAGCAAGATAGTAATGGTATAAAAACTACTGAATATGAAGTAGATATAGATGATAAGTATAAAAGTAAAAAGACTAAGCGATTGGTTATTGAAATACTAGTTATAGTATTTATTAGTATTTCTATAATACTTACTATAATTTATATGTCAAAAGTGGAAGTACCAAACTTTAATAATCAATTAGTGTCCATTGTAGATAAATGGGGTTCTAATAATAAAATTGATATAGTAAAAAACGAAGAATATAGTGATGATTATTTAGAAGGATATATTATAAGTCAAAGTGTAAAAAAAGGTAAAAAAATATCTAAAAACAGTAATTTAAAAGTAGTAATTAGTAAAGGACCTAATCCAGATGAAGTTATTAAAGTACCTGACTTTAATACAATGACTGGAGCAGAAATTAAAAACTGGGTTAATGAAAATAAACTAAGTAATACTACTATTACAGAAAAAAATTCTACTTTAGTAGATGCTGGTAAAATAATTAGTTATACATTTGAAAGTGTTCTTGTAGATAAAGATAATTTTAAAAGAAGTGATGGTTTAAACATTGTTATCTCTAAAGGTAATACTATTTATGAAAAAAATATAGAAGTAATAAACTTAGTATCTAAAACAAAAGATGAGGTTAATAAGTGGTGTACAGATAATAATTTAATATGTAATTATACAGAAGTACTTTCAGATACATATGAAAGTGGTAAAATAGTATCTCAGTCAGTAAAAGCCATGGAAACTATTTCAAAAGACCAAATTCTTAGCTTTGAAGTATCTGCAGGAAAGGGTATAATAGTGCCTAATTATTCAAATGTTACTAGTGAAAATGCAAGTAGTATAAATACAAAGTTTGATATTAAATTAAAATATGTATATAATATGGTTACTAGTTATGGAAAATTAATATCTCAAAGTGTTAAGCCTGGTATTAAAAAATTAGAAACAGATAATAAAATAGAATTAGTTTATTCGCTAGGGAAACCATACTTTAGTAATTTAGTAGGAACAAGCGTTAGTGAAGTAGCAAAAATATTTTATGACTATAATCAAAAAGGAGTTAACTTTACTTATGAAATAGTTTATGTTAACAGTGATAAAGAAAAAGGAAGTATTATTGAGACTTCTAAATCAAATGAATTTGTTACAACAAATGAAAATATCATAATTAAGGTTAGTAATGGAGTAGCGGGTGATTAATAATGAGAATAAAACTAAACACAATTTTTGAGTTACTTAGAAACTATGATACTTATGGTTTTGAGTTATTATACGAAAATTATTTTAGATTAATGTATGGTGTTGCTTTTTCTATTAGTAAGAATGATGAAACAAGTAAAGACGCTATTCAAAACACCATGTTTAATTTATATAAACTAGACTGTAATAAATTTCCTACTAGTAATGAATTAAGCTGGCTTTACAAAGTTGTTAAAAATGAAACATTACAGCTTCTTAGGAAAGAAAAAGAAAAAATATCTATTGATGATATAGCTGAATTACCTGATCTTAATAATGATATTAATTTAATAGTAGATATGGATTCTTATGAACAGTTAGTTATGCAACTAAATGATAGACAAAGAAAAATTGTGACTTTAAAAATTGTTAGTGGTTTAACTCATAAAGAAATATCTGAAATGTTAGATATTCCTCTTGGTACCGTTATGTGGAGTTATAATACCTCTATTAAAAAGTTAAGACTTGTACTAAGTGGTTTAACTTCAGTATTTATATTAAGCTTAGGAACCATCTTATATAGGTTATTTGATGCAAAAACAAAAGCAAATTCATTAATAAGTGAATCATATACTACATTAGAATACTATCCATCTAGTAAAGTAGGTAGTAGCGCTCAAATAGTAAGTAGCTTTAATATAAATATAGTTTTATATATAGTTGTGATTTGTATGCTACTATCGTTAATATTATTATTTATTAAATCTGATAAAATTCCTAACAGACTTCTTTACAAAAGAAATAAATAGTACTCATATTAAGATATTTACAATAGGTTAGGGGACTTTATTTTAATTAAGATAAAATATTGATTTTTATTAAAATAAATATAAAAAGACTTTATAAGTCTTTTTTCTTATCATGATATAAAAAGTATTTACAAAAAATATTTCTAATTATATAATTAATATTATTAATGGGGGAATAATATAATGAGTTTTAATACAGAAATAGCTGAAGAAATATCAAAATTGCAAGAAGAAGCATTATTTATTATTGATAATGAGATAGTAGAAATATATTATAAGTTTATTTCTTATATTCCTGAAAAATGGAACATATCTAATTTGCTTAAAAAAAGTGTTGTAGATTTAACAGTACAAGAAATAGAAGTTTTAAAGCAAATAAAAATTGATAATAATAATAGTGAAATTTTTTTAGAATATTTAAATAGCGAGAAAAAAAAATCAAAACATGTATATTTGATTGAAAAGTATTTTGATGATAATTCAATAGAAGATATAGCTAAATTAAAATTAACGGAAGAAGAATATAATTTTTGCATTAAAAATATTAAAATATATAGCATTTTGCCAAATGAAGAATTAAATGCCGTAGTAAACGAATTAAGTAAAAAAAGTTGCAAAGATAGATCTATATTAGAAGAATATATATTACATCAGCTAAAATCAATATTGTTTGCTAGAAATATAAAAAAATTATCTGATGATATTGATGCTAAAACAGAAAAAAACTTTCAAATGCGTAATAAAAGTGCGTTATATGCTCAAAAAATTATAATTTAATTGCTGAATATAATATATGAATTGATAACTTGAAACTTTTTAGATTAAAATTAGGTGTAATTATGTTTAAGAGAAAAAAGAAGAAAAAATCAAAATTCAACTACGATAGCAAGAATAAAATATTCATAATATCAGTAATAAAAATTAAACCAGGACTGTATAATTTAAAGTATATTTTAGATAATAAAGTTATTTCAAGTGAATATATGGGCTATTTGTTCTTTGATGTTTATACCGATAATCTTAATTTTATAATTGAATTAGAACCAAAAATGATAGGAAAGTGGCTATTATGCGACTTTGATTTTTATAATGTATTACTCAATTTACATAACAAAAGAAAACAAAGTTATTGTTAAGCATTCTAGAAACTGTAATTCATTAAAAATTGGTGATTCTAATTCATACGGTCATAAGTTACTTGCACGATTTCGATTTTCTCCAAAAAGTGTTAGAAAACTTGATAAAAACGATTTATTTTAGGTGGTGTGTTTATGGAACAAAAAAGTTATTATGCAGTTATTCCTGCATATGTAAGATACGACAAAGATTTAAGTCCTAATTCAAAACTTTTATATGGAGAAATAACTGCTCTTTGTAATGAAAAAGGTTATTGTTGGGCTACTAATCAGTATTTTATGGACTTATATTCTTTATCTGAAAGAACTATTCAAAATCTATTGAAACAACTAGTTAATAAAAAGTATATAAAAATTATAATAGATAATAATACAAAAAGAAGAATATTTTTGTTAAATACCCCCGCAAAAAATTACGGGGTAGGGACGCAAAAAATTACGGGGAACCCCGCAAATAATTGCACCCATAATAATAAAAAGAATAATAAAACTAATAATGCTAATAATAATACGCGTGCGTGTGAACTTGAAGAAGAATATGACTGGCTTAATGAATAAAAAAAAGACTTTAAAGGTCTTTTTCTTTTAATATTTTAAGTTCTTTTTCTTTTATATATTCAATTCTTGCTAATTTTTCAGCTTTTTCTTTTTCTTTCCTTGCTTTTACTTTTTTTCTATAAGGTATATTTATGCATAGTAACGCAATTACCATTATAATTAATGAATAAAATATTATATTATACGATTCACATATTTTTTCTACTATCTTCTCATATGTTTCCATTACTAAAATTCCTTTCTTATAATATTTTTACTACTTGAATAATTATATTATAACATTTTTAGAAAATGATTTAAAGTATGTGGTTAATAAATAATAGTTTTTGTAGGGGGGTACTACGACACCCCCCTATGAGTGACATGTGACATGTGACAATTTAAGGGCAAAACACACCCGTTTTATGCCGAGAAAATCCATTATTTTAGGCAATTTAAAAATTTAATGCTTTATTGCAATGCAATTATTTAAAAATTGCATTGACAATTATTAAAGTTTTAAAATTGGGAACCTGAAATAATGGAGGAATTGGAATAAAAAGGGGAGATATAGACATGATCTGATACAAAAAGCCGAAAGCAATGCTTCGGCTTTTGCATTGAGACTAGCTATTACTTGATTGTAGTCTCATATCTCAGTATAAATTAGATAAAAACATAATAAAAAAAGATTAAAATTCATTTAATTAAAAAATTTATAAATAAATAAATTTAACTAAAATTTATAAAAACATTTGCTTTTTTAAAATTTCGTGTTATTATTTGCTTATAAGTTATCAAACTATAAGTATATGAATAATTATTCTAATTATGCATGAAAGTTGCTAAAAACGGCTTAAAAATGCAAAAAAAACAATATTTTTTATATAACTTCTTACTGAATATAATATATAAAATGATAACTTTCTACTTTATAGGTGGTAATATGTTTAAAGTCGTAAGAGTTAAAAGAAGAAAAAAATATAATAATTCTAATAAAATATTTATAATATCACTTATAAAAATTGACCATTGTTTATATAATTTAAAGTATATTTTAGACAATAAAATAACTACTAATGAATATTTAGGCTATTTCTTTTTTGATGTTAATATTGATAATATGAACTTTATTCAAAAGATAAATCCTAAAATGATAGGTAAATGGTTACAGTGTGATTTTGATTTTTACAATGTATTACTCGGTTTACATAACAAACGATAACAAGGTAATTATAAAACATACAAGACACTGTAATAATTTAAAAATTAATGAAATAAACTCTTATGGTCATAGGTTAATTATACGTTTTTGGTTTGATACTACTACGTACGAAATAACTGAATAAAGGTGGTAATTATGGAACAAAAAAGTTATTATGCAGTTATTCCCGCATATGTCAGATATGACAAAGACTTATCTTCTACGGCTAAACTTTTATATGCTGAAATAACAGCGCTTTGTAATGAAAAAGGGTATTGTTGGGCAACTAATCAGTATTTTAGTGAATTGTACAGTATCAGTGATAGACAAGTACAAAATTTATTGAAACAATTAGTTACAAAAAAATATATAAAAATAATAATAGAGCAAAATACAAAAAGGAGAATTTTTCTTATAGATACCCCCGAAAAAAATTTCGTGGGAGGTATGAAAAAAATTTCCGGGGAGTACGAAAAAAATTTCACCCATAATAATAAAAAGAATAATAAAACTAATACAAGTAATAATAATACGCCCCAACTTGAAGAAGAATATGACTGGCTTAATGAATAAAAAAAGTTATATAATCGCTAGGTCTGAATTCTTTATAAAATAAGTTTTAAAAGTTAATTTTCTAAAAAATTACTTTTTTTGACAAATAAAAAATTAAAAATAAAAAAACAAACAAATATTTTTAAAATTTGTTTTTTTGTTTTGCCTTGAAAAATAAGGGTTAAACCGCAAATGCGAACAAAAGTTCGAAAAAACTTTTAAAAAAACATAGTCTTTTGGAAAAAGTCGTGATATCATGTATTTGCAGGTGAATTTTCGGTTATATTTTATCCATTTATAAAGGAGGATAAAATATGAATAAGAAGATAATAAAAAAAATATTTGAAATGATGCAAGAACGCGAAATCGGAATGGAGGAAGTGATAATAATATTGATATTAATATATTACACAACTTTAGCAATTAGATAAAAAAAAGATACTTTTTTAAAGTATCAAACGTAAAATATCGGATAAATGTAACTGAACTTCCCAATTCACCTACATTATCAGCGATTCCAATATATCATAGCTGATAATTTTTGTCAATCTGAGATATATAATTATTATAAAAAAAGCCGACGTTTGGCTTTTTTTTATGCCAATACAATCCATTATTTCCAGCATAATGTGGGGGGGGTTACTACGACACCCCCCATTGAGTGACGTGTGACGTGTGACAATTTGAGGAGAAAATACACCCGTTTATGCCGAGAAAATCCATTGTTTTAGGCAATTAAAAACTTAATGCTGTAATGCTTTGCAATTATTTTAATAATGGCAAAGACATTTATTAAAGTTTTTTAATTGGGAACCTAAAACGTATGGAGGAATTGGAATAAAGAGGGGATATGTAGACATGATCTGATACAAAAAGCCGAAAGCATCGCTTCGGCTTTTGCATCGAGACTACATATTACTTGATAGTAGTCTCATATCTCAGTATAAATTTGATAAAAATATAATAAAAATAAGGCTTAAAATCATTTTTATAAAATTTTCACTTATTAATAGTTTTTACTGAAAATAATAAAAGTATTTGCTTTTTTAAAAAATTATGTTATTCTTTGTCTAGAAGTTATCAAACTATAAGTATATGAATAGTTATTCTAATTATGCATTAAAGTTGCTTAAAATGGCTTAAAAATGCAAAAAAATGATATTTTTCATATAACTTGCTAGTGAATATAATATATATTATGTTAACTTCTTAAAATAAAATCATTTTGTATATTTAGTTAATAATTGCCAATACTATTATTGGGTGATTAAAATGAGAAAGAATAATAATTCAAAGCAATCTACAACAAGTAAAGCTAACAATAATAGTCAAGTAACTAATAGAAATTCTAACAATAATATTACTAATAAAAGTTCTAATAATAATGTTACTAACAAAAATGCAAATAGTAATGTTACTAATAAAAAAGGTAATGTTGGATTCGTTACTGACAATGCTAATTCTTTCAGGTATGATCCTGAAGAAGAACATTCCTTCGACGTAACTGATTGTAGATAACCCAGAAAGAGATGGCCTATGGGCCCTCTTTTCTTTTTTATATCTTTTAAATAGCAAAATGAGGTTAACAACTATACAACTTTATATATGTCGATGCACCAGGACGCGCCTTCGTTTTTCATTATATACTATATATATGTTATATATAATAAAATTGGGTTTATATTAATTTAAATACTATGATAAGAGAGAATAGGTAGTAATACTTAAGTGATTTTATCTTAAATATAATACGCATAAAAAAAGGGGACTTCCCCTTTTTGTTTTTATAGTATTTTTTTTATATTAAAACTTTTTTTTGTATTCCTTTAAAATAGATTTTTAAAAAAATATGTAATTTTATAATTACATAAAATATGTTAAACAAAAATATTTTTAACAAATATAATGTTAGATAGAGTATTAGCAGGTGAAAATAAAACACCTCCCCTAGCCTATTTTAACTTCTTTTTTTCAAAACCATTTTTTCCTAAATCAAAACCGTTTAATTGCATTTTTATTATAATATGATTAATGTCGATATCTTTTAATCCCAAATTTTTTAAATCTTTTCTCTTTAACTTGCATATGTCCTTAATATTACTTAATTTATTAGATTTAAGTAATATTTCAATTTCATTAGAAATATTTAATATTTTAATATCATCAGTGTTGTACAACGTATCCATAATTTAACTCCTATTATTTATCTAAACTTATTTCTTGTAATTCTTCTACTTTATTATGTACATATTTTTTCGTTTGCTCGTAAGATAAGCCTAGTACAATAGATAACTCATTGTATAGAGATTGCTCTGCTAATTTAAGATAATTAGTATCTGTAGCACCAGCTTTTTTGCCATCCATTGTTTTAGTTTCATTTCGTAAATAAGCAGTTTTTATTATTCTAATTAAGTCTTCATGTTTACCGGTCGTAATTAAATCTTTATAAATATAAATAATTGGTTTGCTACCACTACTATCTACTATTTCAATATTAGGTATGCTATTAATTAAATCTTCTACTTCTTGCTTTGTCATTATTGATCTAATAATACCATTTTTATCTTCAACAGGTAGTGAAATTGTTAAAGATTCATCTTCAATTGGGCTTAATATATAATAATCCATATCTCCATAGTATTTTTCTTTAATTTCTTTAACTTTGCAAATATTTTTCTTGAAGACTACATATTCGTCTTGTTTAAACACAAAATACACCTCCTTTAATAGAAAAAGAGTAGCTTGCAACTGGACTTACGCCTGCATAGCTACTCGTTGTATTTATATTATAACATTTTTTTTAGTTAAATGTAAGTTAAACCTTCTAAATTATTTAATTATAAAATACAAACTCTATTTTAATTTGCTTAAAAAACTAGTTCCAACTGGTGTTTTCACTTTGAAGTTTTCAGCAATGGTTGCTCCTAGATCAGCAAAAGTTGCAAGTTCCTCTATTCTCCTAGGTTGTTTTAAACTAGAAGAATAAATGAAAACTGGAACATCTTCTCTTGTGTGATCAGTTCCTTTAAATGTAGGATCATTTCCGTGATCAGCAGTTATAATAAGTAAATCATTGTCATTTAAATGTGCAAGTATATGTGGTAAAGCTTCGTCAACTTCTCTAAGAGCATCTCCATACCCTTTAACATCTCTTCTATGTCCGTATTTACTATCAAAATCATTTAAATTAGTAAAACACAAACCTGTGAAATCTTCATGTAGTTTTTTCATAAAGTTTCTAATACCTTCAGTATTATCACCTGTATGTGTACTTTCAGTAATGCCACATTCATTAAAAATATCTGCTATCTTACCAATTGATATCACATCTAAGTTACTATTCTTTAAATTATCTAAAACAGTATTGTCAACTGGATCCAAAGCATAGTCTTTTCTGTTACCAGTTCTTACAAAACTACCTGGATTACCAGTAAATGGTCTAGCTATGATTCTTCCAACTTTCCATTCTTCATTTAGTGTAAGTTGTCTTGCAATCTCGCAAACATTATATAATTCTTCTAATGGTATAATGCTTTCATGTGCAGCAATCTGTAATACTGAATCAGCTGATGTATATACAATAAGTGCTCCTGTTGTTATTTGCTCTCTTCCTAATCTTTCAATTATTTCAGTGCCTGAAGCATTACAATTTCCTATAATTTTTCTTCCACTTGCTTCTTCTAAAGCTGTTATTAACTCTTTAGGAAAACCAGTATTGGTATAGGTTTTAAAGGGAGTTCTAGTAATAATACCCATCATTTCTAAATGACCTGTTAAAGTATCTTTACCATTACTAACTTCTCTTGCTTTAGTATAATAACTCATTGTAGGAAAATTAGTATTATTTACAATATTAAATAAGCCAAATTTAGCAAAATTTTTATACTGATGCGTTGTGTTATCAATAACATGTTTTAATGTATTAGCACCCTTATCGCCAAAATCTGCAGCATCTCTAGCTTCCCCTGCCCCTACTGAATCAAGTACAACTAAAAATATCCTTTTAAATCTATATGTTTCTTTTCTTTTTCCAAAATTAAAAATTCCCATTTTATTCCTCCCTACTATGTGGATGTGATTCATCATAGTTTTTTCTTAACTTTTCTGTTGCAACATGTGTATATATACCTGTTGTTGATAAATTAGAATGACCTAACATTTCTTGAATACTTCTTAAATCAGCTCCATTGTCAAGTAAGTGTGAAGCAAAAGAATGCCTTAAGGTATGTGGAGATAATTCCTTATTAATATTCTTTTCTTTTGCCAAAGCTTTTAACATCTTAAAAAAACCTTGTCTAGTCATACCTAATCCATGATTATTTAAAAATAGTTTATCACATACTCTATTCTTAAGCATACTATCTCTGTATTCTTCAGTATATATTTTTACTGAATCACGAGCATAATCGCCAATAGGTATAATTCTCTCTTTATTACCTTTACCAATAGTTCTTACTATGTCACTATCCAAATTTATGTCGTTTATATTTAAATTTATTAATTCACTAACTCTAAGACCAGAACCATACATAAGTTCAAGCATAGCTTTATTTCTAGCTGAGAAACTATCAACTATTTTTATATCTAATAGACTATCTATTTCATCTAAAGATAAAACATTAGGCAATGATTTAGTTATCTTAGGTAATTCAATCCTATCCATTGGGTTATAATTCATTTTTCCAGTAATATTCATGTATTTATAAAAAGTTTTTAAGGATGATATATTTCTAGCAATAGTTTTATTATTTATTTTTTCACTATCTAAATACTTTAAATAGTTGAAAACATCATCATCAGTTATTCTATCTGGTTTTATTTTTAAATATAGTAGAAATTTTTTAATATCCTCAATGTAAGATAAATTAGTATTATCACTATATTTTCTATCAATTAATAAATAAATAGAAAAATCTTCAAGAATAGGTTTTATTTCTTTATAAAAATATTTTTCATCTATTTGCATATCATCACCATACTAATTATAGCAAATTTTTTATATTTTGAATTAATTTTGTAAAATAAAAATGATTTTAATGTTTTTAAAATCATTTTTAAGAGTATATATGTATTATTTATTTACTATTATAAATGTAGCGTTTTTTGCTTTGGTGTTTGTTTAAGATTATTATAATTAATTTCCATATCAGTAATTAAATTAGAATATGTATTATCAACTATAATATTAATTACTGAATTTTTTACATTAGAATTATATACAATGAATTTATTATGAACTTCTTCTAAATATCGTGAATAGATGTTCCAACTTTGACCAAAAAGATTAACTAGTAATGTTCTATCATTTCTTATTGCACAATCTTTAAATATTTCTTCAAAGTTATTAAAAAAGTCTAATGATATTGGAAATAACCATTCATATGTTGATTGTCCGCTTAATTGATAATTATTAGGATCGTCAAATATAAAGATTCCTTCTTTATGTAATTCTTCAGTAATTTTCAAGGCTAATTTTTGAGTTCTAATTTCATTAGAAATCCTATTTTCTCCATTTATATGTGATTCTATTCCAACATACCATCCAGAAGTTTCGATGCAGTGAATAAGTTCATGTATTATATTAGTATCTATTGAAGTTACTCCACAATTTAATAGCAAAGTTAAAGGAACTCTAACATAATTATACCACTTGATTTCATTATTCCTCATATGCCCTATATTTCCACAATATGAATTAGGAACAAAAGTAATTGCAGCTAGTTCTTTTGAATCCAAATCGATATTATGAAAGTTTTTTATTTTTTGTAATATTTTCTTCCCATAGTCACTTACTTGAGAAATTGACACCTTATATTCTTCAAGAATTTCATTTCTTTCTTCAATAATCCTATCAGCCAAAACGCAAGAAGGTTCGCTTAAACCAAAAGTAAATTCTGTATTATTTCTTTTAAATCGATCACGATTAAAGTTAATTCTATCTTTTATGTTTTTAGGAGTTTCAGGATTATGTAATAATTTATCGCTTGAATATGTAAAAGAATCAATACTGCTATTGTTAAACTCACAACATGTGAACAACTTTGCAAACAGATCAAGATTTTTCTCAATACTATCGATGTTTTTAACTTGAATTAGTTTTAATAAAAAATCAATAAATTTTTTAGTTAAAGTATTTCTTATATCATCACTTAGTTTTATATATGAAAAATATCTTTCTTCTATCATATATCTTATTGTCTCATCTATATATTCACGATTAAATGTAATATAACGAAAGTCATCAATTGGACTACTTGAAAAATCAATCAAACTAGAATTGATTCTACTGGTAATTAAATCTCTGTATTCTACACCATAATAAGAAATAAACTTTTCTAATATTATGGGCTTATAATTTTGAAAATAGTTATCTGTATCAATAAAAATATTATTTGCATTCATAAAATTCCTCACTTCAATAGATAATTAAAGACAACTTTTGCATTATATTCTAACACTTTCTAAAAAAAAAGCAATTATAATAAGAACTTTATTTTGATTTATGAGTAACAAAAAAAGTGCCTCTGCACTTTATACCATAAAATATTCTGTCAAAATATACCCAAGTACTAATAATATTACGATTGCTGTTCCAATCATAATTAATTTAGAAGAGTCTAATTGGTCTTTTCGACTCATAGTTTTACTTACTGTATTTTCTTTCTGCACAGTTTTTTTCTTCTTAGGTGTTGCTTTTTTTGCAGTAACTTTTTTTGCAGTCTGCTTTGCCATACAATCACTCCTATTCTAAATTAATTATATCTTTTCGGACATCTATTGTCAATATCACATATATCGACAAATCAATTGACTATACCTATTATTTATGATATTTTTAAATTGTAATTGCTATATGAGAGGATGATAAGAATGAATAAATATGATGTTATAATTGTGGGGGCTGGTCCTTCAGGAATCTTTTGTGCTTATGAACTAATTAATAAAAACCCTAAAATTAGTATTTTGATATTAGAAAAAGGACATGAAATTTCAAAAAGAATTTGTCCAAAAAGAAAAACAGATAAATGTGTAAACTGTAATCCTTGTAATATAACATGCGGTTTTTCAGGAGCTGGCGCTTTTAGCGACGGTAAACTTACACTAGCTAAACAAGAAACTGGTGGTAATTTATCAGAGCTTATAGGGCCTGATAAAATGGAAGAGTTGATTAAGAAAATTGATGATATTTATTTAAGTTTTGGAGCAGATACTAAACTTCATGGTGTAGATAATAAAGAAACTATTGCGGCTATTAGAAAAAAAGCTATTCAGGCTGACTTAAAGCTTATCGAAAGTCCTATTAGGCATTTAGGTACTGAGGCAAGTTACGAAATATATGGTAAATTAGAGAAGTTTTTAACCTCTCACGGTGTTACTATTATGTTTGATACAATGGTAGTAGATATAATTGAAGATAGTGGAAAAATAAAAGGTATCGCTACAAAAAAAGATGAATTTTATTCTGATATAGTTGTTGTAGGCTCTGGAAGAGAAGGATCTGCTTGGTTTCAAGAGATATGTAAAAAACATCATATTGAATCAGTGCCTGGTACTGTAGATATTGGTGTTAGAGTTGAATGCCGTGATGAAATAATGAAAGAACTAAATGATGCAATGTATGAATCAAAACTGGTTTACTATACAAAAACATTTAGTGATAAAGTAAGAACTTTTTGTCAAAACCCTTCTGGTGAAGTAGCACTTGAGAATTATACACTTGCAAGTGGCAAACATTTAACTACAGTTAATGGTCATGCTTATAAAGGCGATAGTTTAAAAACAGAAAATACAAACTTTGCAATTCTAGTATCTAAAAACTTTACTGAACCATTTAAAGAACCTTTAGAATATGGTGTTGCAATCGCTTCTCTTGCTAATATGCTTGCTGGTGGTGGTGTTTTAGTACAAAGTTATGGAGATTTTAAAAAACACCGTAGAAGTACTCCAGAACGCATTAGATCAGGTAATGTTGTTCCAACCTTGAAAGATGCTGTCCCAGGAGATTTATCTGCCGTTATTCCCTATCGTATTTTTGAAGATATAATTGAGATGCTTGAAGCTATGGATAAAATAGTTCCAGGTATAGCAAACAACGAAACTCTTTTATATGGTGTTGAGGTTAAATTCTATTCAAATAAAGTTATAATTGGTAAAGATTGCCAAACTAATATAAAAGGTTTATACAGTATTGGTGATTCATCATCTTGGACTAGAGGTTTATCCCTTGCTTCAGCTATGGGATTGTACGCGGCTGATAATATTCTTGATATTTAATAAATAAAAAATCCTTATATAAAAAGGATTTTTTTATGATAAAATATAAGTATGGAGGTGATAGTATGAATGAACCATTAGCTGTAAAACTAAGACCAACTAAAACAAGTGAAATAATTGGGCAAACACATTTAGTTGGAGAAAATAAAATAATTAGCAATATGGTAAAAAATGGTAAACTTTTTTCAATGATACTATATGGTAAACCAGGTATAGGTAAAACTACTATCGCCCTTGCTATTGTAAATGAGCTTGCCTTAAGATATCGCATGCTTAATGCAGTTATTAATAATAAAAAAGATTTTGATATCGTAGTAGAAGAAGCAAAAATGTATAAAGGAATGGTTGTTATTATGGACGAAATACATCGTCTAAATAAAGACAAACAAGACTTACTCCTTCCCTACTTGGAATCCGGAATAATTACTTTAATAGGAATTACTTCTTCTAACCCTTATCACTCTATAAATCCAGCAATTAGAAGTAGATGTCAAATATATGAGTTAAAAGAGCTTGAATTTGATGACATTGTTATTGGCATAAAAAAGGCTGTAAAATCTAAAACGCTTCCAAATTTGAAAATAGATAAAAAAAGCATTGATGCAATTGCTACTATTGCTTGTGGTGATCTTAGAAGTGCCTATAATTTACTTGAGGTATGTTATTATAGTACTAGCGATGGTAAGGTAAATATGGATGTCATTAAAGCTACTAATAGTAAACCAGTATTTTTTCATGACAAAAATGATGACGGACACTATGATGTATTATCTGCTTTTCAAAAATCAATTAGAGGATCAGATGTTAATGCTTCCTTGCATTATTTAGCTAGACTTATTGAAGCAGAAGATTTAGATAGTATATATAGAAGAATGACTGTAATTGCATATGAAGATATAGGACTTGCTAATCCAAGTATGGGGCCTAAAGTAGATGCATGTATTAATTCATGTGAAAGAGTTGGTTTACCAGAAGCTAGAATAATATTATCAGCAACAATTATTGAACTTGCTTTATCTCCAAAATCAAATAGTGCTGAAGCAGCTATAGATATAGCTTTAAATGATATAAGAAGTGGTAAGGCAGGACATATACCCAATCACATAAAAACTAGTAGTAATACTTACTTATATCCTCATAGTTATCCAAATGGTTATGTTAAGCAACAATATTTACCAGATGAATTAAAAAATAAAGAATATTATAATCCTAAAACCACTAGTAAATATGAACGCGGTCTAAAAGAAGTATATGATAAGATAAAAGAAATAAATAAAAATACATAGATTAATCTATGTATTTTTTATTATATGAAGTCTTTCTTTCAAATCGTTAAAATCTTCAAGTTTCCAACTGAAATTATTTATATTTGTCTCACCAGGTGTATTCCAAATAGCTGAGTCATCTAAACCAAGAACATCTTGAACTAAAAAAACAGTATATTTATGAGGAAGACCAAGTGTATAGTTAATAATTTTTTCATTAATAGATTTTCCTGATATGTCTTTTAGATAATAATCTATTTTTTCTTTAGCATTATCATCTAAATTATTATACCAGCCTATTATTGTTTTATTATCATGATTTCCTGGATAGACAATTAAATTATAGTTGTCTAAAAACTCATCTTTTCCATCATGAATGGTATATTGTAATATTTTCATACCAGTTAAATTATATCTATCACGAAGATCATAGACTTCTTTTCGAAGATTTCCTAAATCTTCAACTAAGAACTTATTACTACTATATTTAGCAAATACTTTATCTAACAAATTACTACCTGGTCCAAGTTCGAATATACCATATATAGCATCTTTATCAACTGGTATCTTATAGTATGTATCAAGTGCTCTAAAATGATCAATTCTTGTAATGTCATATATTTTAGAAGCAAATTCAAATCTATCCATCCAGTATTCATAATTATTATCAGACATATACTTATAATTATATAAAGGATGCCACCATTTTTGACCTTCTTTTCTAAAATAATCCGGGCTCGCTCCTGAACAATATTCCATTTTGTCTTTGTTTAGTAAAAAATTATCCCTATATGCCCATACTTCAGCAGAATTATAATTAGAATACATAGGCATATCCCCTATTATTTTAATATTTTTACTACTAGCATATTTTTTAATATCAAGCCATTGTTTCATACATATATATTCTAGAAAAATATAAAATTCTATCTCATGATCTGTGCTCATATTATTAAAATATTCTAAGCAAATTTTGTCCCAGTAGTTCCAATTAAATTTATATAGATTATAAAATTTACTATACACTGCATATAAATAAGCCCACTTATTTTCGTTTTTAAACACACTATAATCATTTGGTATATTTAACTGAAATTTTTCAAATGCTTTCTTATACATTTTATACTTATAATCATAAGCGTAGTCATAATCTACCATACCATCAGTAATATAGGTTACTAAATCATCTTCATCTAATAATCCATCTTTAACAAGCAAATCTAATGAAATATATAGTGGTTCAATAGCATTAGTAGCACAGGAACTATATGGACAGTGAAAGTTATCTATAGGGTTAAGGGGAAGAATGTTCCATAATGTCATCTTGTTTTCATTTAATATGTCAATAAATTCAAAAGCTTCTTTTCCAAAATCTCCAATTCCATATTTGGAGGGTAATGCAAATATAGGCATAAGTAAACCTATTTCTTTCATATTATCACCTACTATACAAATTATATCATATTCCTTAATAACAAGATAAATTAATTTAAAACATATTTTTTATAATATATAATTAATATAAAAAAGCACTATAAGGTGCTTTAATTTTCAAGTATAAATAACTCTAAACCTAAATCTTTATTAATAGATCCTCTTTTTATATCATAATCTAAATCAGCTAGTTTTTTAATTAAACTAAGTAAAGTTTTACTATCATACTTCTTTAAAGAATCTCTCATGTAATATAAATAACCTGGTTTAACTCCTAATATAGTAGCAATTTCCACATCCTTATATCCTTTACTAAATAACTCTTTAGTTTGATATAAACTTCTTATTTTGTTCGCAAGTGATATAACTATTGAAATTGGTTCTTCATTCATTTTAAGCATTTCATGATAAATACTAATTGCTTTTTCTTTATTTTTACTGACAATATTATCAATAAGTAGGAACAAATTAGCTTCAATATTTTCATATGTTAAATTAATAATATCTTCATCAGTTATAACTAAATCATCATCTTTATAAATCTTAATTTTAATTATTTCTTGATTAAGTAAATCCAAATTATTTCCTACTCTATCTACAAGTAATCTAATTTGTTTTTTACTTATTTTAAATTTTCCAAACAATGACGTAACTACATCATCTATATTGTCATTACTACTTAATTCTTTTACAGTACCTATTTTTTTTATTAACTTAACCACTTTTTTTCTTTCATCTAATTTATTATCTAAAACAGTGAAAATAATTATGGTACTTGGGTTAATATTAGCCAAATATTTTTCTAACTTTTCTATATTTTGTTCTAATGTAAGTTTTTTAGCTGTAAATAGAACCGAGTTATTAACTATAATCATTTTTTTATCAGCAAACATAGAAAAAGTTTCAGCATCTTCTAAAACATCTTCAATTAAATCGCTGTTTAAATCAAAATGACTTATATTAATTTCTTCCATATTGTTATCATTTTTAATCTTATCTATTTCACGATTAAGAAGAAATTTTTCTAAGCTGTAAAGTAAATAAACCATTTAAATCCTTCTTTCCATATTCTATTTTAATTACTTTTATATTATATCATGTATATAAATTATGATAAAGCCAAAATAAAATATTTTACATAAAAAAATAAGTATCTATATGATACTTATTAGAAGTCCTTATTTTTAAATATCTTTAAAGATATGATATAAGATATATATAACATAACTAATGTTAATACTGGCATTATATAAAAACCATATTCATCAATAAAAGAAATTATAGCGGGAGGATTAATTTCATTAATATTTATAGCAGAAAATAATGCCCCACCTAATGCAGTAACAAGAAACACTATAATAAATAAAAATAATCTACCTTTTTCATTACCAAATTTATATATAAATGGATACATTAGTGAAACAACTAGTGTTATACCAAATAAACCACCAACTAGTGTACTCAAAATCTCTTCGTAATTAATATCTCCTTTTATGTTTCCTATAATTATCGAAGTTAATATTGAAATTAATGAACTTACTATAATAAGCACAATTGTAGATATATACTTACTTCTTACAATTGTTTTTTTACCACCTGGAAGCGTTATAGCATATGCATTCCATTTATTATACTCATCATAACTAAAAGTCGATATACACATCATTACTGCAAAAAAAGGTATTATGAAAGAAATTGTCGTCATATCATTAAAAGCCATTACTGAAAATCCAACTAAGGCGATTGCTAATGTCCTAATATTTCCTTTAATTAGGTATAAGTCTTTTAATATTAACCCCTTCATTATTTCACCCCTTTTATATTAAGAACCATAATATCTTCAAGAGTAGCCTTGTCCACTACCATATTTTTATATTTTTTTGATATTTTGTTTCTATCGTTTACTAGAATATCATAATTATAACGATTCTTTTTATATCTAATAATATCTTCTTTATCTATTTTATCAAAATCTTTTTCTTCTATTTTTAATACTCCATAATTATCAAGAATAGAATCTCTAGAATCATTTAAAATTATCTTTCCATCATCGATGAAGACAATATAATCAGCTACATGCTCTAAATCACTAGTTATGTGAGTAGATAGTAAAATAGAATGATTTTCATCTTGAATAAAGTTTAAAAATATGTCTAATATTTCAGTTCTTACAACAGGGTCAAGACCACTTGTAGGTTCATCCAAAATAAGCAGTTTTGGTTTGTGAGCAAGAGCAGTTGCTATTTCTAATTTTTTGCGCATACCTTTAGAAAAAGTTTTTATAGCCTGATTAAGTGGAATATTAAATTCATTTAAATATTTGACATATAAATCGTTGTCCCAGTTAGTATAAATATTTGCCATAACGCTTTTTATATCATTAGCATTAAGAAGTTCAGGAAAAAATGAATTATCAAGTACGACACCAATATCTTCCTTAACTTCACTATCCTTAAAATCCTTATCACAAAGTTTAATTTCTCCGTCGTCAATTTTAATGATATTTAGTAAACTTTTTATTAAAGTTGTTTTACCTGCACCATTTTCTCCAATTAAGCCAACAATTGATCCACTAGGAATATTTAAATTAATATTTTTTAGTGAAAAACTATCATAACTTTTACATAATTTTTTAATTTCTATATTATTTTTCATTATTTTCCTCCTCATACAGATAATTAATTATTTCAAGTATTTCCTCTTTAGAAATTTTATAGATGTTTGCGATAGATATTGCATTACTAATATTGATTTCTATTTTTTTAAGTATTTCTTCTTTTAATAAACTACTACTTTTTCCTTTAACAAAGAAACCTTTACTTGATAATGCTTCTATAAAGTCTTCCTTTTCAAGTTCTTCATATGCTTTTTTAGTAGTTATAACACTTATCATTAAGTCCCTTGCTAGACTTCTTATTGATGGCAACATCTCGCCACCTTGTAAATCTCCGCTTATTATAAGATCTTTTATTCGTTCTTTAATCTGTTCATAAATTGGTTTATTGCTACTATTACTTATAATAATTTGCATTTACTTCACCTCTTAACTGTATATATACAATATATACAGTTAAGAATATTTGTCAAGACAAAATAAAAAAATTAATAAATAATTTTTTATCCTAAAACAACATCAAGTACCATCATAATAGTAAAACCAATCATAACACCAAGTGTTCCATAGTTTTTGTCTTTTCCTATTTGCGATGATGGAATAAGCTCATTTATTACGACATAGATCATACAACCTGCTGCTAAGGCAAGTAAGAATGGTAATATTGGCCCTAATAAATTTATAAGAACAATCGTAACTATTCCAGCGATTGGTTCAACTATTCCTGACAAAAAGCCATACGAGAAGGCTTTTCTTTTTGTAAATCCAAGTCCTTTTAAAGGCATAGAAATAATTGTTCCTTCTGGAATGTTCTGAATACCAATACCAATAGCAAGTGAGAAAGCTGATGCTAGTGTAATCATATCATTTCCTGTAAAAAGACCCGCAAAAGCAACTCCTACAGCCATTCCTTCAGGTATATTATGAATAGTTACAGCAAGCATTAGCATAGAATTTTGTTTTCCCTCTTCTAATCCGTAATAACCTATTATATAATCAATAAGCATCATTAAAAGAATCCCAGATATAAATCCAAGAGATGCACTAACTATTCCACCTGAGTCAATAGACGGAATAATAAGCGACCATATAGAAGCAGCAACCATTAAACCACTTGCTAAACCAAGTAACAACTTATTTATATTCGCCTTAATATCATTTTTAAGCAAGAATACTAGCCCAGCACCTAACGTAGTTCCTATAAAAGGAATTAAAATACCAAGTATAGTATTTAATAAATTATTCATAAAAAGCACCCCATATCTTAATATATGAGGTGCTTATATTTTTGCTAGTTTAATTTATCTATTAAAACTTTGCTTTACTATTTGTTTTGGATTTTCATGGTATTGTTTATATATATCAGATAATTTTGATTCTAAAGAAGCATATATAACTTTATAAATAAGATTTGCTTGTTTTTTTAAATCAAACCCCAAGTCAAAAGTAATAAGTAATTTTATTGCTTCTTCTCTCTTCATATATTTACAAAGAGTATTAATAAGTGCAACAACATCATTATTAAAATAATATTTTTGCAATTTTCCTTTATCAAAAAGTTGTTCAAATTTCTCTACTATTTTTACTTCTTCATCATAAAATTTAGTTTTCTTATTAAATATTCTTCTTGCAGTTAAATCTGTATAACCTTCATTAAATGCTTTAGCAAAAACTAAATTATTAGAATAGTTTAAAAATCCACTTTGCCAAATATTTTTATCTTTATCGTAATATGAACTAGCTAAATGTATTAGTTCATGTTCTACACAAGATATTAAAGAATACGATAAAATATTATTTTTACTATCATATTTTCCTTTAATTCCTAATAATAGTAAAGATAATTGTTTTTGTACTTGAACAGTTCTCAAATTATTATACAAATTATATAAATATTCTTTAGGTATATTTTTCTCTAATTGTTGTATTAAATCTTTTATCTCGCTAGGAATAACAAAATTCTTATTAATACTTGTAACATAACCAGTTTTAATATTGTTAAAATTTGCAATAATTTTCTTTTCTTGGTTTTTGCTTAAAATATAGTTTGTAGCACCATTAGCAAGCATAAGTGGTGCTAAATAAATTGGTGATATTGTTTCCATAATAGTTCCTCCATGAAGGTATATTATAACTTTAAAAATAAATATGTCAAATTGAATTTATTTTTATATTTAGCATATAAAAAAGATACTATTTAGTATCTTCTAATTTATTTTTTTAAGCATAATAAATGTTATATATATTTGTTCATTATTATTTTATATATTAACCTTCTTAACAGGATGTCTAATAACAGTTTTCAAATTTTCAGGTTTTGTTTTGCGAGGATCTCCCAAATATATTTCATGATGTCTTCGACCATTTTCAAAATCATTTTCATATCCATTTTCTAAAACAAACTCATTCATTTTTATAATACTTTCACTTTCAGTATCATAAGACCCATAATGCATTATTTGAACGCACAGACCTTCTTCTAATACCTCATATCTAACTTTACTATAATCTAATTCTGGTTTTTTAGCTTTTAACTGGTCTAATGCCCATTTATAAACCTCTTCAGTAACAAATTCTGGTTGTCTTATCATGGAAGTCCAAATAAACTTATTTTTGTCAGTTATATTTAAACCGTCAAAATAACCTTCTTCACCATCCCAAAATCCCTCTAAAGG
>JAEWBI010000043.1 GCA_023391185.1 Bacillota bacterium
CTCTAATTAAAAAACTTCTAGAATAATTGTAAGGACTCCATTGGAGCGGTTCCACCTTACTTATTCTAGAAGAATCAGCTTAATTTATATTACTCCGGTTTTCCACGCCATCATCGCATTTATGTCATTAATTATATTACATTATTATAATAATGTCAATCATCACTAGTCTAATTTTATTTCAATTATCTTACCTAATTCAAAAACACAATCAAATAGTTCTGGTGAACCTGGATTTTCTTCTAAATATATATCATACATAACATCACATAAATCATTTACTGTATGTATATCTTTATAACTTAAAATATTAAGTTGTTCTTCATATATTGGAGAAGATTCTAATTCGCCATTTGCAATCATATCTTTTATACTAAATCCAAAATATATAGATAGATTATCAGAATAACCAAATATATGCATTGGAACTGCACTATTATCTCTATTATAGTTTTCTATTGCACTTGAAAATAAATTGTATAAATTCATGTATATATCGGCTTTTTCTAATCGCATTTGAAATAGAAGCATCATATCTATTCCTTTATCATCTTCGTCGAATACTATTGCTGACATTTCTGAAGAATATATACTTTCTTCACCATAATCTTCTAATATAGAAGTATTCTCAATACTAGAATAAAATATAGAGTCTTGTCCAACTATTTCATTAATTTTCTTTACTTCCTCATCTTCACTGTCAGAAATTATTATTATTCTGTCTCCGCCAGGATAAGTATTTGTAATTGTTGCATTACTATTACATTCACCGTACGTATAAGTATATTTATCTTTAGACTCTATATATGTTACTATTACACAATCAGACATTTTTTCATTAGTAATTGGATTTAAAGGAATCTTTTCTAGATACCCTCCAGATACTAAGTCTCTTACATATATAATTTTTTCACCTAAATCAAATTTGGGAAGTATTTCAATATTTTCTAAAGCATATTTTTTTGCTGATTCTATTATTGCATCTTCCTGTGCTTTTAATGCCCTTTCTTGCGACTTTTTAACCGAATTATTAACTGCAGGTACTGTTATTAATGCAACTATAGCAAGTACAGTAATAACTGCTATTAGTTCAACTAAAGTAAAACCCTTACTATTTTTCATACTATCACTACCTTTTACATTAAGTATATATTATAAAAGACTTATTTTCAATAAAAAAAACCTGAGTTTACACTCAAGTTAGAATATATATATATTAAATAATATAGAAATAATAGTACCTAGTAATATACCCATAATAACTTCCATAGGTTTGTGACCTAGTTGCTCTTTTAAATGTTCAAATGTGATTCTATGTCTTTTTTCTTTTTCAACTATTTCGGCTAAGTCATTTATTACTTCAGCCTGTTTACCACTTTCAAATCTTACTCCCATAGCATCATAACATACTATCATAGAAAATATAAGAGAGATAGCGAATATTGGACTTGAAATACCTAGATCTTGACCTAAAGTTGCTGTTAAAGCAAAACTAAATGACGCATGAGCACTTGGCATACCGCCTGCTCCATTAATAAGTCTATTCCATTCTAAACTTCTGTACTTGTATGACTCCATAGTAAACTTTATTATTTGACAAATAATTAAACAAATCATTGGGATAAATATATATTTATATCCTTCCATAATACACCTACTTTATTTTCTTAAGATTATTAATAAATGCCCTGGTTTTTAAATATAGACCAGTATACCTATCATAATAATCGTTTAAGAAATTATTAATTTCCATTTTGGATTTTTCACCAACATCTAATTTAGTAATCTTATCAATATCAACATAGTAAAACATTCTTATTAGCTTAATTGTTTTTTCACTAACAATTGGTTCGTTTTTTAAGCAGTTATTACAAACATAGCCACCTTTAAAACTAGATAATGTTGCAATTGATTTAGTACTACCACACACGCTACAACAATCTAGTATAGGCATAACTCCTAAGTACTCTAAGAATTTAAGTTCTAATATATTAGTAATTATCAGTGGATCAAAACCATCGTTTATTTTTTTTATACTACTAATTAATATATCATAAACTTCATTACTTTGTGTATGTTTAACAACTTGCGTAGATAACTCTAATAAGTAACTTACATAACTAATTTTTTCTATATCAGTTTGTAAATTTCTAAAATTATTAATTATATCTACATTTGTTAAATTAGATAACTTATTTTTATTATACTTAATATAAAAAGTCCCATAAGTAAGCTTTCCAGTAGTACTTCTAAGAGGACTTTTCATAGTTCTTGCTCCTTTAGCAATCATACCTATAATACCAAGTTCTCTTGTTAAAACATTTATAATTTTACTTGTCTCGCCGTAGTCTAATTCACTAACAACAATGCCATCTATTTTATCTATCATTAATCAACTTCTTCAAAACGATATTCCTGTTTTACATCTGGATACTTTTCTTTATCAACTTTTGACGCAAACATATCATAATCTCTTACCCATATTAATCCTTCACCATATAAAGCTTGATATACAACAACTTTTTTTGGATTTTCATCATTATAAGCTTCAGAATCATAAGCAATCGCAATTACTTTACATAGTTTATCTTTAAAATGTTTATACTTCTGACCTACCTTTATCTCTCTCATTTTCTAACTCCTTATACTTAATATAATACTCTATTTTTCCAGTATGAACGAACATATCCCATAATAAGTCTTTATTCATAAAAGTCCACCTTTCTTTTCTATTCTATAATGGACTTTTATTAAAAAAATATACAGTTTATTTATCAAAATCAGTGAAGCCAAATTCGGCAAGCGAACTTTCTTTATCACGCCATTTTTTTATTGTTTTAACATATAATTCTAAGTATACTTGTTTTCCTAGTAATTCTTCAATATCTTTTCTAGCTCTAATGCCTATTTCTTTAATTTTTTGACCTTGCTTACCAATAATTATTCTTTTTAATGAGTCTCTATCAACAACAATAACACCATTTAAAACATAATTTGTTTTGTTTTTTTCAACTTTTTCAATATAACATGTTATTGAATGTGGAACTTCTTCATCAGTAAGTTCAAAAACTTTTTCTCTAATAATTTCAGCAATTAAAAACTCTGTAGACTTATTTGTAATATCACTTTTATCATAAAACTGAACAGAATCGGGAAGATAGTTTTTAAGTACTTTTATAACTGTATTTATATTATCTTTTTTTATTGCAGATACAGGAATTATTTCTGCAAATGAATATAAATCTTTATATTCATTTATTTTTAAAATTAACTGGTCTTTTGATAGTTTATCTATCTTGTTTATTATTAGTATTACAGGTTTATCTATTGTTTTCAATCTCTCAATAATAAACTTATCCCCAGGACCTAAATCCATACTTGCATCTATAAGCATAAGAATAACATCAACATCTTCAATAGAATAATATGCCTGCTTATTTAAATAAGTTCCAAGTTTATGATTTGGTTTATGAATACCTGGTGTATCCACAAAAACAATTTGAGTATCTTCTTCATTATAAATTCCTTGAATAATATTTCTTGTTGTTTGTGGTTTGTCAGAAGTTATAGCTACTTTTTTTCCTATTATACTGTTTAATAATGTAGATTTTCCTACATTTGGTCTACCAATTAAACTTACAAATCCACTTTTCATTGTAAATCCTCATCAGAGAAAGGAAATGGACATAACTCACTTACTTTAAGTGTAAGCTCTTCACCTTGATTATTCATGAAGATTATTTCGCAGTCTTTTTCAAATAATTCTGATATAACTTGTCTACAGCCAAAACAACTTGTCCCAATTTTATCATTATCACACATCACATATAATTTTTTAAAGTCATATTTTTTATAACCATTACTGATTGCTGAAAGAATTGCTGATCTTTCTGCACAAATGCTAGAACCATAAGCTGCATTTTCTACATTTACTCCATTAAACTCTTTTCCATCTTTCATGATAGCGATAGATGCAACTCTAAAGTGTGAATATGGACTGTATGAATTTTCCAATAATTTCTTTAATTTTTCAAACATAATTTCCTCCTATAATAATTCCATGATTTTTGGTAAAAAGATTATTAAAGCGCCAATGAAAGCAGTTAAACTAAATAACAAAGTAGCACTGCTGGCAGTATCTTTCGCAATTTTAGCAAGCGGATGAAATTTAGAAGTCTCTAAATCAACTACTGCTTCAAGTGCAGTATTAATCATCTCAGTAGCCGAAACCATACCTATTGCCATAATACAAAATAACCATTCGTATGTATTAATATTAAAATAAAATCCAGCACAAGTGACTACAATGGCAGCAGTAAAAATAATAATCATATTATGCTCATATCTTAAAGCATAAAAAATCCCTGCCATAGCATGCCCAAAACTTTTTAAATATCTTTCTAAATAAGTTCCTTTATCTTTATTTCTTAATATTCGCTTCATTTAAAATTACCTCTTGAAGACTAAACATAACTTTTTCATCTTCTTTTTCCATATGATCATAACCTAATAAATGTAAGAACCCATGAACTGCTAAAAAGCATATCTCTCGTTTAAAACTATGACCATATTCCTCGGCTTGACTATTAGCCTTATCTAATGATATATAAATATCACCAAGTATACGACGCTCTAACTTAATATGATCATCATAATCTTCTAAAGCAAATGTTATAACATCAGTTGGTTTATCAATTCCTCTATAGTCTCTGTTTAAATTATGAATATATTCATTATCTACTAATATAATATTAAATTCTAAATTATCTAATTTTTGAACATCGATAGCTTTATTAATAACCATTTTTATGTCTTCTATTTCATTAACCTGCTTGCTTGTCTCATTAAAAATTTCAATCTTGTTCATTATTCTCTCCTTACATATATCTTAATATTGCTAATAATATTATTATATTATAAAACAATTATTTTTTCAAGGAAAGTGTACCCGTGTTACTGAATGATTTCAATATTTCTATATTCTGTTATGTTCTCACACACGCTATAGAACATTTCAACTATTATTTTATTATCTTCATACTCAACTTTTAATTTTTGTTCATCTATTAAATATTCGCCCTCTTTTAGTTTACTTGTAATCTCCTTACGGCTTCTATTAGTGGCCATAACAAGTGCTTCTTCTTCAGTATAAAAATTATCAGTACTAATTACTTCTTGTTCTTCACTAAAAGATAAATAAATAGGCAAGAAAGTTGAAGATAGTTTTATTTTGTCAACTGTTTTTGAATTAGCGTATTTATTACCAAATATGTTAAATTTGAAATTTAAAAAGTTAAAGAATATTCCTTTTTTTGAATTTCCTGTATAATGTTTTTCACTATATATATATGGATATTCTACTTTTACAGTATACCACACTTCACCATAGATAATAGCTTCGGCGGCTACCATACTTTTTATTTCTTCATTTAATTTAACCGTTCCACTTACTATGACATCACCACTTTTTACATAATTGCCTACTAATTTTTGAATAACACCATTTGTTGACTCTATTTTTAAAATAACCGCACTTTTCTTAGCTACTACATCTCGTGGAGGAATAACTTCTTCTTCATCTGGTATAAGTCGTTCTTCTACTCTAATTATATAAGAAGTTCCATAATTTTCTATCTCTAACCATTCAATTTTATCTTTATATTTATTTAGTATTTTATTTTTAATATCATTAATTTTTTTTGAACTCTTTTTAAATTTATGTACTTCTATACCATTATTGGAAAGTTCCTCTAAGATTAAACTTCTAATATTTTTATCTGTATGAATTACTTTTACTGAAAATATTATATTACTTAATAAAAAAAGAAAAGCTAATCCGAGTACAACTATAATTATTAACAATTTATTTTTATTAATACTCTCCTTAAAAGCGATAATACCTTCATATTTGATTACTTTGATTTGATAAATACTTTTATTTTTTTTAACTTTCTGGTAATCATCTTTTTTTATTAATACATTTATTTCTTTTGTTGATATATTTTCAAGTTCTAATATTTCAATATCATTTTGAATTAAACGCATTACAAAGCGATTAATATTCTTGCCTATTACTTTTAATCTAACTCTACTATTCATGGTCTAACCTAAATTCTAGTTTATCAATATGGCCTGTTATTAATATTTCATCTTTAACTAACTTAGATATTGTTAAACTCTTTCCACTAATAACTACTTTTCCATCATTGTATCTTATATGTATTTCATTAGGCTCGAATATTGGTACTCCTCTATAATTCGTTATATAGAGTTTACCATTCTTATATATTATTTTAAACTCTTCTTCTAATACATAATTTCTTATTTGCTGCGTTATTTTCATATGATCACCTATACCATTTTATTAAAAAACTATTGCTTTTATGTTTATAAATATAATACTTGATATTTATTTATTATCCTTTTGTAAACAAAAAAAGAAGATTTATTTAATCTTCTTTTGCTTAATGTGTTTACAAATTAAACTTACATATTCATGATTTTTTGCTAAAAGTGAATCTAAAAAATTCTTGTTATCACTAAAATCACTAGGTAATAAACTATTTTCTTCAAGCACTTCATATTGCTCAAGAATTGTTTCTTGATTATAATTTATAGCAGCAGATATTTCATTTAACACTTCACTAGAACAGTTTAATAAATATTCATCAAATTCTTCAAGTGAATATCCTTTTATTTTACGATAAATCATTTCATAAAATAAATTATCTGTTTCTTCAATTAATTTATAACTATTTAAATAAGCTAAGGTTTTATTTTTTTTATTACTAATTCTTTTTTCTGATTCAATATGTTTATCAAGCAATACTCTATAGTTATTTCTTTCATTAATTAATTCTGAAATTTCTTTACGTGTTCCATCGCTATTATATTCATATTTTAACCATTTATTTAGTTTTATAAAGTCTGGATTAGCTATCAATAAATTATCAAATTTGTCTTCTATTTCATAATACTTTTTTGAAGTACGTGATACCTTATATCTGATTAACTTATCTTCTTTATTCTTCTTTAACTGGTAATAATCTTTATGCTCATATTCACCTAAATCGTTTACTAAATCTGTATAACCATTAACATCAGCAAGTATCTCATTTTCAAAGTGATCATGGTTTTTCATATAATAATCATGATCATTATATAAAAATATTTTATACTTTTGTTGCATATACATATTTCTATCAAAAAAAGGATATTGCATACTTGCTTGTTCTTCTATTTTTGCGTGCGCTAACTCATGATAAATTACTTCAAGTAAAGCAAAATCAACATTTCTTTTAAAACTTAACAATCTCATCATTTTAAGAGTAGTTAAATTTAAATTTATTACATTATTGCTACTACAGTTACCTGTGCACTTAAGATATTCATTAGTTCTCTTTAAAGTTAATTTTATATTTCTAGTAGCTTTTGTTTTATTCAAATATTCCATTAAAGTTATAGGATTACTTGTAACTTTAATAGAATAATCAGATGCTTTTTTCTTTAATAAACAATCACAAAAAACTCTCAATTCATCATTTTTTCTACTATTTAAAATACCACTAAAAATAGGCGGACATATCTTCTTATTAATATGTGTCGCTATAAATTTATCCATCCACATTGACTCAATAGTATTATTGTGTGTTGTATATTTAATATTATCTTTTAAATAATTAAATATTTCTTCATCACTTAATAAAGCAATCCCATTCATATACTTCTCATAACTCATATATGTAAGTGGTTCTGCATATTCATAATACAATTCCTTATTTGTCGCTAATTTAACTAATATAGGATTAAGAAACTTCTCCTTGTTTGTTGAGAATAATATTTCTCCCGCAAAGTTTTCCACCTCGATAAAATGATTTATCCTTTTAAAATTAGCAATCATTTCTTCTACATTCGTGTTTTCATCAATAAAGTCTAATTCCCTATTCAACTTAAAATACAGTTTATCTAAACTGTCCATATATATTTCACCAAATTTCCGAAAGATATTATATCACTTTTATTAATTAAGTCAAATTAAAAAAGAAGATATATCTATCTTCTTAGTTTTGCATTCATTTTTGACTCAACATCAGTAATTATTTTATTAAATACTGTTAGAACTTCTTCATCATTTAGTGTCTTAGTTGGATCAGAGAAAGTAAGTGAAAAAGCAATTGATTTTTCCTCAGCACCAACATTTTCCCCAACATATACATCAAATATATCTATATTTGTAAGTAATCTTCCACCTGATTTTTTTATTTGAGTCATTATATCACCAGCAGTTACACTTTTATTAACTACAAAGGCCATATCTTTACTTATTTCAGGATATTTTGTAGGCTCTTTATACTTAATTGGTTTTATAGTTTTAGAAACTAGTTTTGTTAAACTTAATTCTGCTAAATAAATATCATCTTTTTTTAATGAAGGATGAATTTTTCCAATAATACCTATTTCTTCTCTATCAAGCATTATTTTTGCTGATACACCTGGATGTAAATCATTTATAGTTCCTTTTTCAAAAGCATATCTATTCTTAAATCCAAGATAATCAAGAATATTTTCAATTATTCCCTTTATTAAATAAAAATCGACTTTAATCTTATTACTTTGCCAGTCGTTTATTATATAGTTACCCTTCATTAGTATTGCAATTTTAGAATCTTCTACTAAATACTTATCATATGTCTTGCTTATTTCATAAAGCATTATATCGTTAACTTTACGGGCTTTATTATAATCATAAACATTAATTAATGAAGGAATTAAAGAAGTACGAACTACTGATTTATCCATACTCATTGGATTAGGTAATTCAACTTTTTCTTTTGATTCATAATTAAACAATTGTGCCATTTCTGGACTAACTAGAGTATAACACTTACTTTCATTTAATCCTAAACCACGAAGACGTTTTGATATTAATTTACGATATTTAATATCACCTTTATATTCGCCCTTTTTTATTCCACATTCTGGTAAAGTAGAAACTAAATTATGGTATCCATAGAGTCTTCCAATTTCTTCAGCAATGTCATTAATATTTGAATCAATGTCTAAACGACGATTTGGAATAGTAACGATAAATTTTCCATCTTTTAGTTCAAAAGGAAAATCTAATCTATTAAGTTCAATTTCCATATCTTTTTCACTAACTGTAATACCAAGCATTTTATTTATGTCTTCTGGAATAAACTCTACTATTTTTGGTGTTTTATCTATTTTATCGTGTTTAATAGTACCTGATAAAATATTAGCTCCAGCATATTTTTCTAGTAAATGACATGCCCTATTAATGGCTTTTTCAGTGTATTCAAAGTTTAATCCTTTACCATATCTAATTGAAGCTTCACTTCTTAAATTTAAATTATTTGCTGTATATCTTATACTTGTAGCACTAAATATAGCACTCTCTATTAAAATGTTTTTTGTATTTACATCAACTTCAGTGTTTAGACCACCCATAACACCAGCGATACATACTGCTTTATTGCTATCAGTAATTACTATATCAGTATCTTTTAGTTGTCTTTCTTTACCATCTAAAGTTGTAATTATTTCATCATTTAAAGCATCTCTTACAACTATTTTATCACCTAATTTATCTTTATCAAAGAAATGCATAGGCTGACCATATTCAAGCATTACATAATTTGATATATCAACAACATTGTTAATAGGTCTCATGCCAGCTGATAATAAACGTTTCTTTATAAACTCTGGTGATTCACCAATTTTTACATCTGTTACCATTTTAGCTAAATAATATGGACATTTTTCAGTCTCTACACTTAAACCAAAGTGATTCTTTATATCATCAGTTGTAGATATAAAACTTTCATTTGGTAAAGTAACTTTACGATTCAAAATGGAACCAATTTCATAAGCGAATCCTATATGATAATAGCAATCATTATTACGATGTTTATGTACATCAAGTTCATATAAAGTATCATCTAGTTCTAAATAAGTTAGAGGATCTTTACCAACTGGCGCATTTTCATCTAGTTCATGAATACCTTTGTTGTAATTTTCTTCAGTTTTTTCTTCAAGTCCTAATTCAAATAAAGCGCAAATCATACCATCAGATTCAACATTTCTAATATTACCTTTTTTAATTTGAAAATCTCCTGGTAGAATAGCACCTGGTAAAGCTACTATTACCTTAATGTTTTCGCGAACATTAGATGCACCACAAACAATTTGCTTTATTTCAGTACCTACATCAACTTTACAAACATGTAAATGATCAGAATCAGGATGGTTATAACATTCAATTACTTTACCTATAACTAAATTATCAATATGATTAGTTATAACTTTTTCAACATTTACACCGGCTTTTGTTATTTTAACCGCAAGTTCTTTTAAATTTTGATCTTCTATATCAATGTAATCTTTTACCCAGTTTAAACTAATCATTATTCCGCATCCTTTCTATCAAATACTTTACTTTCTCTTAAGTCTGTTGTATAGAATGTTCTAACATCATTTATACCATATTTAATCATAGCTAATCTTTCTGCTCCAAAACCAAAAGCAAATCCTGTCCATTCTTTTGGATCATAACCACAGTTTCTAAGTACGTTAGGATGAACTATCCCAGCTCCTGACACGGTTATCCAACCTGTATTTTTGCATATACTGCATCCTTTTCCATGACAATTGAAACAGCTAATATCTGTTTCAACAGATGGTTCAGTAAACTGATAATAACTTGGTCTAAATCTAGTTTGGCAATCTTCACCAAATAGTTTTTTTGCAATAGTATCAAAAGTGCCTTTTAAATCAGATAAACTAACATTTTTATCTACAAGAAGACCTTCAATTTGCATGAATTGATGTGAATGAGTTGCATCGTCATCATCTCTTCTATATGTTTTACCAGGACATATCATTCTAATAGGAGTTTTACCTTCACCAGCTAACATAGCTCTAGCTTGTACTGGCGATGTCTGACTACGAAGTAATATTTCCTCATCTTTTATATAGAATGTATCTTGAGCATCTCTAGCTGGATGGCCCTTTGGTATATTTAACATTTCAAAGTTATACTTATCTTCCTCTATCTCTGGACCATCAATTACATCAAACCCCATTGACATAAGTAGTTCTTCAACTTCTTCAACTATTTTTTCAAGTATATTAGGAGTACCAACAGAAACCTTAGTTGATGGTAAACTTATGTCAATGCTTTCATTTTCTAGTTTTTCATTTAATAACTTAGTCTCAATTTCTTTTGCTTTTTCTTCAATTAAGTTAGTCGCAGATGTCTTTAAACTATTAAGTTGAGCCCCAAAAATTTTCTTATCTTCAATGGATAATTCAGCAAGTCTACTAGATAAACTACTAATACTACCTTTTTTTCCTAGATATTCTACTCTTAAATCATTTAACTGGTTTACAGTATCAATACTAGCAATTTTAAGTTCAAGACCACTTAATATTTCTTCTAAATCTTTCATTTTATTCCTCCTTAACAAAAAAATCACATCCTATAATAAGGACGTGATTTTGACGTGATACCACCTTAATTCGTAATCATTAATAATAATTACCTCAAGATTATAACGCATCACCGTTGTAAATTTTTTTCACAAAGCTCCAAGACGAATTCATAAAATACCATTGTTTATTTCCACCAACCATAAACTCTCTATAAATAATTAATTCTATTACTACTTCTCTTCATCGCTTTAACGCTTATATTATAACATATAATATATTATTTGTTAAATATTTTTTCAATACGATTTTTTAATCTTTCAACACCAATTAACTTCATTATATCATGAAGATCTGGTGTCATACTTCTTTTGGTAACTGCTACTCTAATAACCATAGAAACATCAGCTACACTACCTTTGTAATTATCTGGATTAGCTTTATATTCTTTCATATCACTAGCGTATCCTAATTCATCACATAATTCTTTCATTCTATTAAACCAAGTATTATTATCATCACTAGGATTATAATATTTGCTCATATATAGTTCTAATATTGATTTTATTTCATTCAAATCATTAATATTTTTGAATTCATATTCAGAATTATCTTCATAAAATAACTCATCGTACATATACCAAAACTCTTTTTTAACATCTGAATAGTTGCTTAAATCTTTTCTTGGTTTTGCTATTTCTCTTTCAATATTAAGTAAATTTATTGAATAATCTTTATCTTTACTAAATACTTCTAAGAATTCTTTATCATATTCACCAAAATAAGTTAAGCATCTTTCGTATAAATCACTAGCTTTTAAATTACTAATATATATTTTAGAAATATTATTTAATTTATCTAAATCAAATAATGCCCCACTTGTATTCATTTTGTTAAATTCAAATTTAAAGTCACTAAATGATTTAGTTTTATTTTGATTATACCACTCTTCAAAATTACTATTAGTTACAGTCGCTAGATAAAGCATTACTGCTTCATAAGGAACTCCAAGTTCATGATAAAAACTCATCGCACATTCTGGATCTTTTCTCTTACTTAATTTTCTAACACTACCATTGTCATTTTTCATAAGTGGTGAAATATGACAATACTTAGGTGCTTCAAAACCAAACATTTCAAATAATTGGACATGTAAAGGTAATGAAGGAAGCCATTCATCTCCTCTTATTACATGTGTTGTACGCATTAAATGATCGTCAACTAAATGCGCAAAATGATAAGTTGGAAGTCCATCACTTTTCATGATTACAACATCTATATCATTTTCAGGCATTTCAATTTGACCTCTTATTAAGTCATTAAATCTAATTTTATTTTCAAAATTTCCAGGTGATTTTAGTCTTATAACATATTTTTCACCTTTTTTAATTCTTTCAACAGCTTCTTCTGGAGCTATAAATCTACAATTAGCATTTTTTCCATAATAACCAATACGCATTTTTTTCTTTGTTTGATATTCTCTTAATTCTTCAAGTGTTTCAGAAGAACAAAAACATGGATATGCTTTACCTTGTTCAATTAAATACTTTATAAATGCTTTATAAATAGATGCTCTCTGACTTTGAATATATGGTCCATAGTTTCCAACAGCTTCTTCTTCATTGATTGGTCCTTCATTAAAAGTTATTCCAAATTCTTTTAAACCATTAATAATAGTATTAATTCCATTATCAATTGTTCTTTTTGTATCAGTATCTTCTATTCTAAGATAAAATACACCATCTGTTTGCTTTGCAAAAGTACTTCCTGTAAAACTAGCAAGTAATGCACCAATATGAATAAATCCCGTAGGGCTTGGAGCATATCTTGTTACGACAGCTTTCTTATCCAAATCCCTACTAGGATATTTCTTTTCATAGTCATCAATTGTTAGTGTAATATCAGGAAAAATTAAATCAGCTAAGATTTTATTTTCTTCCATAATTCACCTCTTATATTTTTATGCTATCTTTGTTAATCCAAGATTATTCTGTTTCATAGCAGTAACAATCTCACTTGCTCCAGTTATTTCTGGGCATTCTTTTGTTTCACTTATAGTAGCAGCATTATTAACAATATTTGCTTCAATAAATGATAAATTATCTTCATTTACTACTTGCTGTACTATTTCCTTTTGAATTTTTCCAAAATTACTTTTAGTCGCCAAAACTTGTTCATTTTCAATCTCATAGTTTGCCTGTTCAATAGTATCAAATATTTTTTCAGGTTCTTTCACTTGCATGGCAATGCCTTTCATTATTGCATTGCTATCATTAGAGAAATATGCATTACATATATCCTCAATTTTCATCGTAGAACCTAATGTCAAATTAGCTAAAGCTAGTGCTTTTTCTTTATTCATTATCTTCACACTCATTTCCGACTAAAAAATTAGTTATCATTTCAGTAACACCAACATTTAAGGCTTTTAACCTTCCATCTGTGTCAAATCCATAAAAATTATCTTTTGCAGATATAATTGTAAGAACAGCAAACATTAATTCATGTTTAGCATCGGCATCTTGTAACTTTAATTCATTTAAATATAAAACATTTTCTTTAGGATTATAATCGCAGGAATCCTTTGTTATATATTTACTACCCTTTTTAATTCTCAATCTTTTTATTCTCTCGTTAAAGTTTGATAAATCAACTTCATTAAAAGTTTGATGAAAGACTGTAATTAACTGTTTGAAATTGTCTTTTAAAGCTTCACTTAAACTTTCGTTAGCAGATATGGCTTCGTAAGATTTATTTAGTTCATCCATCACATATCACCATCTTCATTTTATCATATTTTTCACATTATTAACATAAAAATTCTTCAATTCTTAATATTAATGGCTACTTGTTTTCTATTATATAATATTTGGGAAATATATACAACAATAAAAGAAATAGTTTGACACTATTTCTTTTTTATTTTACATTATTGCTTTATTTGATCTATTGTCTCTTCATTAGCAAATATTGTAATAGATATATCACCTAATTTTTCATAGTTATAAATTTTGCCCTCTTTTAAATTATCAATGAATAAGTTATATGAATCCTTAAAATCATTAAAATCATCAAAATTAGTTGTACTATATTCAAAATAATCTAATTTATATACATTTTGAGTAGCATCATAATTTAATAATACACCATTAACACTTCTTAGTGATTGACAATAAGTGAATTCAACTCTAATAACATTATCACTTAAATCAGAATCAATTTCATAATTTGTATCATATCTTTCTGATATAATTGGCGCAGGAGTTGATAGTGTAAATTGCTTCTCTTTTATTTGCATATTAAATTTAGAAGTCTCTGGCGCTTTATCAATATAATCAAATGATAAAATATTGCTTACAAATATTAAACTACCAATACAAATAACTAAAATGCTTATAAATGCTGGATAAAAATGTACTTTTTCAATTTTAAAAGTTAATTGTGTGAATATATCAATTGCCCATCCAGTACCAATAATTAGCCCAGCTAGTACAATAATTAATCCCCATATATTAATACCTAAACAAGTATAATATATTGTAGCTCCTAAGCCAATTACTAAACCAAGTTGCATAAACCAAAGAGGAATTAAGAATATAATAACCATAAATACACGAAATATTATAGTTAAAACAGTATTTATATTATTGTTTACGTAATTTGTTTTAGTATTTTTAACCTCTGTGTTTTGTCTAACAAATTCATGTTTATTATTCTCTTCTTTTTTTTGTGCTTTTATATTTTTTTTTTCTTTTACAGCATCTTCACTTTGATTATAATTTACATAGTTCTTAAACATTGCTATAAAAATAAGTATACAAACACCAAAATATAATACTGATGTAAATAAATGCCATATCATATTAAACACAGTGTCAGCTGGAAAGAAAGCCATATCAAATATACTTTCACCTAATCCATTTATTATTGCAAATGGAAGTCTTAAAATAGCAAGAATTATTAACATAATTATAAACTTAATTATTAATTCAAAAACTAATTCAATACTTATATCATTATTACTCTTCTTTAAACTATCATATATTCCTTTTGTAGTTTCGGATAAATTTTTTGCAGTATCTTTAATCCATCCCTCACAACTATCCTTTGCTTCTTTAAAACTGTCCTTATTGTTATTAGAATATTTAGGATTGATTTTATATGCTTTTAAAATCTCACAAGTAAGTTCATCTATACTACCAAATTCGCTTACAGCTTCCTCTTCAGTTTTACCATTTTTCACTTTCTCATCAATTATATCTTTATATTCATTGACAATATCTTTTATTTCTTTTTCATCTAAAATATCCAATCTTTTCTCAAGTTCTTTAATAAAATCTCTTTTATTCATTCTCCATACACTCCTTTATAAATTTATTTACTGACTTTTCAAAAACTTTCCAACTGCTACTTAATTCATCTAATCTTTTTTTACCCATTTCAGTAATTTTATAATATTTTCTTGAAGGGCCTTCTGTTGATTCTACAAGATATGTATCAGCATATTTTTCATTTGTTAGCCTCTTTAATAATGGATAAATTGTACCATCATTTACATCAACTACTTTAGATACTTCCATAATAAGTTCATATCCATACATATCCTTTTTGTTAATAGAGAGTAATACTATAAGTTCAAGTACACCCTTTTTAAATTGTGTGTTCATATCCCACCCCACACTAATAATATATACCTACTACCTGGTATTGTCAAGTACCAAATATTAAATGATACTAAAAAAAGTAGATTACTCTACTTTTTCAGCATTTTTTGGACTACTTACCACACCAGATTCCACTTTAAATTTATAAGCATTGATAACAATATTTCCACTTATTACCTTCCCCTTTAGTACAGTTAAAGATACACTACTAGGTTTATCACCATTATAATTTAAAGAATTATCAGTATAAGTCGTTGTTTGTTCACTTAATGAAAGATTATTTACAGATGTGACATAATCAACCGAATTAACATATGCATTTATTATGTTTTCATCTACTGCACTTGCAATAACTTTTTCTGGTATTATTACATCTTCTGTATTGTCAAAATTACTGTAATTAATCTCTAAATAGAATCTATCTAGTTCATATGAAGGAAACTTAATGACAGGAGTAAAATCTGCATTTAAAGATTGAATTTTTTTTGTTTTACTATTTACATAAACATTTATTTTAACACTATCAGTAATTTCAAAATCTTTATTTTCTAAGAATTCTACATCGTAATATGAATTTAAAAAATCTTTAATACGATCTTTATTTAAAGTTACTACATAATGTATTATTCCACCTTTAGTATCAATATACTGATAGGCTGAATTTTTATTAATAAAAGCCGTCAAATAATATATTGAATTTTTATCTTTTGCTTCTGTCTTTAACTTATAATAATCCTTATAAGTCTTATAAGTTGTTATTGTGTCTTTATTAGATTTTAAATAATATTTTTGAGTTGTTTTCTCCTTATTAATTGTCTCTGTAACTTCTACAACAGCTGATGAATTAATATTATCAACAGTTATTTCTTTTTCTCTCTTAAAGTCTATTAGTTTATCATCAAATTTGCCATTTATTTCTAAAGCAATATCAGCATTATAATTCTTCGCATTTTCTAAATTTTGTGCGACTGTTTCAATACTAACACTTTTACATCCGGTTAAAAATAAGCAGGCAATAATTAATGATAATAACTTCTTTTTCATCATTATTCCTCCTATTCCACCTACATATTAACATACTAAATTATCTTATTCAATATTAAATAATTTATTTACATAAAAAAACATAATGTTTACTCAAAATTTACTTTTAATTGTGTTTATCGTATATTGTCGGAATAAATCACAACACTATAATGTTATAACTTAAACTGCATATATTTTATTGAGGTGTTATATGTTTAAAAAAATAATTGATTTATTATTTAAAGACTTTTCTATTTTCGCTTGTGCCTACTCTAATAATATATTTCCTGATCCACTATCAAAAGAAGATGAGGAAGACTGTGTTAATAAGTGTTTAACTGGTGATAAAGAAGCGAGAAATAAACTGATTGAGCATAACTTACGATTAGTAGCGCATATAGTCAAAAAATATGATAATAAAAAGGATAGTTTAGATGACCTAATAAGTATTGGTACTATTGGATTAATTAAAGGTGTTGATTCATATAAACCAAGTAAAGGTATAAGACTTACTACTTATGCAGCTAGATGCATTGAAAATGAAATACTCATGTTCTATAGAGGTGATAAGAAGAACTCAAAAAATATTAGTTTAAGTGAAAGTATTGGTTTTGATAAAGAAGGTAATGAAATTACATTTTTAGATGTTCTTAAAACTCCTAAACCAGATTACGCTTTAGATATATATAAACAAGATAATATTAATTCAATGAAGGAATATTTTAAGTTACTTAACGATCGCGAAAAAGATATTCTAGTTAGAAGATATGGTTTGGATAAACGAGATGAAGTGACTCAAAAGGAAATTGCTAAAGAACTAGGAATATCTAGAAGTTATGTTTCTAGAATAGAGAAAAGAGCTCTTACTAAAATATTAAGAGAGTTTTTAAGAAATAAAAAAGAGAATTAAGATAGTAGTACCTGTCAAGTAGATATTAAATAAAAAGAACTTAAGAATATCTGTTAGGTGGGAGATATCCTAGTGATTTTTGAATACGTTGAGTGTTATACCATTCAATGTATTTTTTTATTTCTA
>JAEWBI010000035.1 GCA_023391185.1 Bacillota bacterium
AAAGCATAAGTTCTAGGTATTGGTGTAGCACTCATATATAAAATATCAGGAGAGATGCCTTTATTCTTTAAACTACTTCTTTGATTAACACCAAATCTATGCTGTTCATCAGTTATTACTAAACCTAAATTCTTATACTCTATTTCATCTTGAAATAAAGCATGTGTTCCAATAACTATATCTATTTTACCTTCTTTTAATTCTTTATATATTTCTTTCTTTTCTGATATCTTTAATTTACCAGTAAGTAATCTTACATTTATATCATAGTTTTTAAAAATATTTTCTATATTAATTAAATGCTGACTTGCTAGTATCTCAGTTGGAGCCATTAATGCTCCTTGATAACCACTTAAATAATTAATATAAAGGGCTATAAATGAAAGAATAGTTTTACCTGAACCAACATCACCCTGTAGTAATCTATTCATCCTAGAAGGGCTTATTAAGTCATTATATATGTCATCTACTGTAGTTAACTGATCCGTAGTTAATTTAAAAGGAAGATTATCTATAAAACTATCTATTTGCTTTCTATCTACTTCTCTTTTAAGACCATCTTTTCCTTTTCTATTATTCTTAAGATAACTCATCTTTAACATAAAAATAAATAACTCTTCAAACTTAAGTCTAGTAAGTGCCTTCTTAAAATTAACTGTACTAGTAGGATTATGAACTTCTTTTATACTTATTAATTTATCTTCAAAATCATATTTTTCTACTAGCTTATCAGGTAAATAACTTTCTACTTTATCTACATATGGATAAGATAATCTTACACACTCATTTATCTGTTTACTAGTAATGCCAGGCGTTATATGATATACAGGATCTATTACTGTACTATTACCAAGTAAACCAAATTTTATATCACTAGCGACAATACTATTATGCGCTAAATCTATTTTACCTAAGATAATTACATTAGTACCTATTTCAAGTTTGCTTTTTAAAAATCCCCTATTAAAGATAGATACATTATATAAATTAGTACCTGTATTAATTCTAAAAGTCATTTTATCCATATGACCATTAAATCTAAACATTTTAGGACTTTCTTCTAAATAACCATCTATAATTATTTTATCTCCGTCATTAATAGTATCCATATCAGTCTTTTTTAATATATCATATCTAAATGGATAATAAGTTATTAAATCATCTATATTATTTATACCTAAGTGGTTTAATATATTTGTTGTTTTAGGGCCTATACCCTTTATTTCTTCTATTATCATGTTTCACCTACCATATAATCTATTTATGATTATATCAAACAAGTGTTCGTGTGTCAAATTATAATAATATGGTATAATAAACATAGGTGATTATATGAAGAAAGTTTTATTAATATCCCATATTGCGGATATGGATGGTTTAGGATGTGTAATATTAGGAAAGATTGTTTTTCCTAAGTTAGATGTTATATTAATTGAACCTGATGAACTTAAGGAAAAGATCGAAGATTTATTAAAGAATAAGAAATATACTAAATATGAAAAGATATTTATTACTGATTTAGGAATGAATATTAATGTAGGTAAACTTATTGATGATAGTCCTATGAAAGAGTTAGTTACTCACTTAGATCATCATCAAACTAATATAGAAGTTAGTATTTATCCATGGAGTACAGTAATTAGTGAAATAGATGGTTTTAAACCTAGTGGTACTAGTTTATTTTATGAGTACTTATTAAATAATTATTCGACCAATGAAATTATAAAATATAATAGTTTAAAAGAATTTGTAGAAGGTGTAAGAAGTAATGATACTTACCAGTTCATTGAAACTGGAAATAAACTTGGTTATTATCTAACACAAATACTAGCTAGAAATGGCAAAGAGAAAGTAATAAATGATTTTTATGATAGAATTATTCATGGTGATAAAAGACACTTTAAATTAACTAGTGAAGAAGAAAATATATGTACTGAAATGCAGAAGGAACTAGATGATTATTTAAAATGGTGTGATGATACTTTAATAAGAATTAATTTCTTAGGATATAAAGTTGGCCTATCTATATCAACTAAATTTAGATCAAGTGTAGGTAATTTACTTAGTGAGAAGTATAAAGATGAGTTAGACTTTATTCTTATTGCTAACTATGAAAGAGAAAGTTTTTCTGTTAGAACAGTTAATGAAATAAATGTTGGGAATATATGTAAAGACCTTGGTGGTGGTGGCCATGAAAAAGCTGGTGGCTTCCCTATGACTGATGATAATCTTAAGCTAACTAGCCCATATTTTGATAAAAAAGTGCTTGAAAAGCTAAAAAAAGATAATTTTTAAATATTTTTATTTTAAATACTTGACAAATAACACTTTTTGCATTAGTATATACAGTACCAATTCGAATTAGACGGATTGGATGCTAGTATCACACTAGCCAACCCCTTTTTATTCTTTTATAAGGACAGTTCGCAGGGGGACTGTTCTTTTTGTTTGCTATTATGATATAATAAACATGAAAGGATATTGAACTATGAAAAAAAGAATTATATTTCTTATATCAATATTTACGTTAATACTTGTTTTAATAATTAGTAGAGTTATTGCAGAACAAAAAATTAATAATGATAGCAATGTCGTTGATAACGATGATAAGATAACTTATACAAAACCAACCAATCCTTATGGGTGGGAATACTTAAACGATTGGCAAAAAGAATTATATAAAGAAATTGGAAAAGATACTTTTAAAATAGGTGATGATTATTATTTGGATCAAAGCAGGAAAGAAGAAGACATACAATTAGTAGTAGATTTATATGTACAAAATAACCCTACTATTTTACCAATAGTTTATACTGTTGTTGATAATAAAATTCATAAAGCTCAATGGCTAACATCAAATATGAATGAAGCATTAAATCAATTAAGTGAAATAGAAAAAAAAGCTGATGAAATAATATCTCTTATTCCTCCATTATCTTCTAATTATGAAAAAGTTAAAATTATATATGATTATCTTATCCAAAATATAGAAATTGCTGATGATGAATTAGAAAAAGCCGAACTTGGTTTACCATTTAATCTTAATATCTGGTCAGAATACGGTGCGTTAATAGAAAATAAGGCTGTATGTGATGGAATAGCTAAAGCATTTTACTATGTTGCGAAAAAAGCTGATATATATGTTCTTTATGTTACTTCAAATGAGCTTAATCATGCATGGAATATAGTTTGGTTAGATGGTAAATACTATCTCGTTGATGCCACATGGAGAATTTTTCTAACATATGCCAATTATCAGGGAGATTTCGTAAAAAGTATTCCTTTGCCAGATACTAAACACGCATATATTAAACCATAAAAAAATAGACATTGTCTATTTTTTTTCATATACTATTTTTTCAAGTATTAAATTATCATTAGCATATTTTAAATATATGTCACTCTTACCTACTACTACAAATGTCTCTTGATCTAAATCGTCATAGCCATAATCATAATGAACAATTACATAATTATCCGCCACTTCAAATTTTTTATATACATTTATTTTTGTTCCCATAATTGGTCCAGTAACCTTAAGATTAGATGTGAACCCATTATTATCCTTAGATATTACTAATTCACTTCTACCATTAGGAGTCTTATATACTCCCTCTTTAAGCTGAAAATCTGTTGTACCTAGAATTGTCTCTACATAATTAACAATTTTTTCGTTTGTTGAACTATTTGCTACCAACAATTTGTATGCTACAAGCGATACAATATCACTATAACTAAATTCATTATAAGTCTTTTCAACAAATATTTTTGCAATCTCTTTTGTATAATCTTTAATATCTTCATTGCTAACATCACTTAAAGTATTAAATTCTTTGCCAAACAGATGTATTTTATCTTTCTGTTCACTGTCATTTTTAGTGTATACTATTTTTTCTAATATTAAATTACCATCAATGTAATTTAAATATACATCTGTTTTCCCTAGTACAACTTGTTCAAGTTTAGTTAAATCATCGTATCCATAATTATAGTGAACTATAATTTGGTTTTTCTTCACTTCTTTTGATATATATCGGTTACCCCTAGTATCACCTTTACCCATTAAGTTTGAAACAAATCTATCGCCCTCTTTAGATATTATAATTTCCTCATTATTAAATGCAGGTGAAATATATCTTCCCTCTTTTATCTCAAAATTATTAACTCCAAAAAAACTTTTTACAAAATCTTGAACTTCGCCTATATTTTTATATGTATCTCCATAAAGAACTAAATACTTATATGCTATTAAAACTGTTATGTCGTCATTTGTAAAATTATTATAGCTTCTTTGTTTGAAAATAAGCATTGGATATACTAAGTAATTCTTAATATCTTCATCACTAATATCTTCTAAACTATTTAATTCTTTTCCAAATAATGTTATTTTTTCATTTTGCTTACTTTCTTTCTTAATAAAAAATATTATATAAATTCCTACCACTACTAACAAAACTATGGCTAGTGTAATTAAAATCTTTTTTCTCATTGCGATTACTTCCTTCATTTATTTATATTTACAACCTACTACATACATCGTACTACAAAAACAAATGGAAAATTTACTACTTATTACACAACATTACTAATTCATATATTATTTAACTGCAATAAAAGACGCTTTTTAGTATTGTTAAGTATATGATAACATATAACAAACCTATTTTCAATATAAGACTAGTATAGTATATTTATTACTTATCTAAGTAGAATCTCTTATTATATGTACATGTTCTTTTTATTTGCTATTATGATATAATTTATGTAGGTGAAGTTTATGGAAAAAATAGAATATATACCAAATGGTGTATGTGCTAAAAAGATGATTATTGAGGTTGATAATGGCTTAGTTAAGAAA
>JAEWBI010000040.1 GCA_023391185.1 Bacillota bacterium
CTGTTCCGTTTGCATATACCGTGTATGTTAACGGAACTTGATTACCATCTACTACTGTTACACTATCTTCTGAAGAAGTTTTTGTCGCAGTAAAATTTCCATTAGTAACATTAAGAATTACATTACAACTAGAATCTACTGTTGCAGTACCAGCTGTTGGTAATTTTCCTTTAACATTAATACTTGGTGATACTACACCATCAGTAAATGTATATGTTTTTACTATTGCTTCGCCTCTTAAAGTTTGCATTTGACATGCATCTTCTATAGCACTTACTACATTATTAGCAGTAGTTTCAAATGCTTCTTTTTTACTTTGTTCAGTAATAATATTTATTGTTGGTATTGCTATTAATGCAATTATACTTAGTATTATAATTACTCCTAAAACCTCAATTAATGTAAACCCATTTTTCTTCATATACCCTCCTTACTTATTAACTTCATGTTAACATATAATTTACTCCAAGTAAACATTTTTTAACAATATTTTTCCTTGTTTTACTAAAAAATGTCAAAAAAAAATAACTATTAAGTTATTTTTTTATGTTGGAACCTGCTAGAAAACCAGTTGATAAAGCAAGGGTAATATTGTATCCACCTATTGGGCCATGAATATCCAGTGCTTCACCAATAAAATAAACGCCTTTATTTATTTTAGATTCCATAGTAGATGTATCTATATAATTCATATCTATACCTCCACCAGTTACATATGCCTTATCCAAATCTTCAACTTTTAGAATAGATAGTTTATATTCTTTTATTTCATTAATTACTTTATCTATTGTTTTATGATATAAAGATTTTATTTTAAAATTCATATTTAGTTTATCAACTAAGTAACTACTAAATCTTTTTGTAAATAAAGTATTTAAGAATGTTGCTAACTCTTTTTCTCTATCAAAATCATTTATCATACTTCTTAATTCATCACTAGATATATTAGGAAGTAAATCTAGTATTATTTCTTTAGATTCATTTAAGTAAACATGTTCACTTATTTTCATAATAGCTGAGCCACTAATTCCTTTATGAGTGAATATTAAATTGCCAGTTGTTCTTTTATTCATATACTTAACATTAACTTCTTCAAATGAAGTACCAGCTAGTATTTGTAAATTATCTTTCAGTACTAAACCTACTTCAGCAGGAAACAGATTTACCGTAGGCTGATTTAACATTTTAGCAAATTTCATATTATCACCAGTGGATCCTGTTTGCTTAAAACTGGAACCTCCTGTTGCTATAATGATGTTTTTTGAAGTATATACTCCTTTATTAGTAGTTACTTCTTTTAAATCACCAATAAGTTTTATATCTTCTACATTTTCATGATATCTTACATCTACTTTTTTCAAATCATCAAGTAAGCACTGTAATATTTCACTTGCTCTATTACTAACTGGAAATATTTTGTTATCTTCTTCTTCCTTTAATTTAATACCATGTTTAGTAAAATAATCATATATTTCATATGGTCCGAACTTATTTATAGAGCTATATAAATACTTTTTATTGTAATCTACTTCATCTAAAAAATCTTTATTACTTTTAAGATTAGTAAGATTACATCTACCACCACCAGTAATTAATAACTTTTTCCCAGATATTTCATTTTTTTCTAAAAGCAATACTTTATTATTTTTACTAGCCGCAATACTAGCCATTAGTCCAGCTGGACCAGAGCCTATCACAATTACATCATACATATTATCACCCATATCTCTAAACAATTATAACATATAATATACTTAATTTGTAAAAGAAGGTTTGGAAGTTGGCATTATTAAGATGCTTAAAACTTCTAGTTATGATTCTATACAAAAATAGAACTCAAATGAGTTCTATTTTCCGTTTCCACGATAACTTGTTTTTTTAAATCCTCTATTACTATAAGATTTATTAAAACTGTTTCTTGCATTTTGTCCGCCAGCTTTTTTCTTACTATTTTCTGACATTCTTGAAGCAAATCCCATTTTATTATCTCCACCAAATGAAGATTTTTTAACACCACTATTTCTAGCACTATTACTTCTTTTAAAATTGCCTTTTTTCTCTTTTGGTGTAGGTACAAAAATTGCCATCGGATAATTATGATTACCATTTTCAGTAACTGATTTCTTTATTAATCTTTCGATTGCTTCAAAATCTTTTCGTTCATTTATATCACATAAAGAAATTGCTACTCCGCCTTTACCAGCTCTAGCAGTTCTTCCAATTCTATGAACATAAGTTTCAGCCTGTTCTGGTATTTCATAATTTATTACATGTGATAAATCATTTATATCAATTCCTCTTGCTGCTATATCAGTTGCTATAAGAATTTTTGTTTTTCCTGTTTTAAAATCTTCTAATGCTTTAACTCTAGCATTTTGAGATTTATTTCCATGAATAACTCCACTTTTAATTCCAGTTTTTTCTAAACTTTCAGCTAAGTTATTAGCACCATGTTTAGTTCTTGTAAATATTAAAGCACTATTTATTTCATTATTTTTTAAGATATCTACTAATAGTTTAGTTTTATTACCTCTATCTACATAATAAACTTCTTGATCAATTTTATCAGCTGTAGAAGATACTGGGTTTACTTTAATTATCTCTGGATTTCTTAAAAAACTTTCAGCTAATTTATGAATACTATCTGGCATAGTAGCTGAAAATAATAAAGTTTGTTTTTCAACAGGAAGTTTACTAACTATTTTTTTAATATCATTAATAAATCCCATATCAAGCATAGTATCTGCTTCATCAAGTACTAAATATTCTACTTTTTCTAACTTAGCACTTTTTTGGTTAACTAAATCAAGTAATCTTCCTGGTGTTGCTACTAAAATGTCAACACCCTTTTTAAGAACTTCTTTTTGTGAAGTTTGATTTACTCCACCAAAAATAACACTACATTTTAATT
>JAEWBI010000058.1 GCA_023391185.1 Bacillota bacterium
TTAAATGGTGTCCCAGGAGAGATTCGAACTCCCGACCGCTGCCTTAGAAGGGCATTGCTCTATCCAGCTGAGCTACTGAGACAATCTTGCTCACATGAACAAGATAAATTATACTACAATATAATTAATTATTCAATACTTTTTGTTAAAATTTCTTCGTTATTACTTACGAATACTACTTTATTAGCATTATAATTATCAAATACAGATAAACTTATTGTATAGATTACTTCCTCTAATATATTTTTTTCATCAATATTACTAAAGATAGCATCATTAAATTCAAGTCTTAATGTTTGATCAATATTTTGACTAGATATTAATTTTATATCATTACTTAGAAAACTCATTAAATCACTGGTATATAAATTACTACTTGATAATTCATCAACTATAATAGATATTTTTTCTCTACTATCATTTATATAACTAGTTACTGGTACATAATAGAACTGATTATTATACTCATTTATATAGTAAATAGTTAAACTCAATAAGTTATCTAAACTCACAAAATCATATCTTTTATTTATACCATAACTTCTATCTAAAATAGTTGGTAAAATAGTATTTGAATTTGGTAATTTTGATAATACTTTACCATCAATGAATAGCATTATTTTTTTAACATCTTTAATACTAGTTAAAGTATATATAATACTTTCTAATACTTTTTCTTCCATATCTTCTTTTGTATCAAATGCAGCAGCTGATAAGTCAACCTTCAATAGTCCTTCTTCAAATGTAATATTATTTATCTTAGTATCTTCTGGTATAACACTTCTAAATCCAGATGGAATTTTGCTTTCTCCTGCACCTTCTGTTATAAGAACATCAAGTAATTCTCTTGCCACATTGACTGGTGCTTCTTTCTCAACTAATACTTTAGTCATTGCCACATAATTATTACTATCAAGTAAAAATATAGTATGAGTATTAACCTCCTTTGAGGTATACTCTAGTTCTTGATTTATTTCAAGACCATCATTATTCTTGGGAATTACATATAATAAAATCAAAGCAAAAATCACACAAGTAGTTACAATTATCCTTTTTATAATCATTTTTTTTAACATACATAGTTCACCCCTATTTAAATATATAAAATAAATCGCATAATATGCGATTTATAATGATATTTCGTTTAATTTTAATAGTTCTACTACTGCGGCTGCCCTACCCTTTACTCCTAACTTTTGCATGGCGTTAGAAATATGATTGCGAACTGTTTTTTCACTTATTTCCAAAATATTTGCTATCTCAATTGTCGATTTATTAGCAATAAGTAAGTTAAATACTTCTTTTTCTCTTTTTGTTAATATACCTTTACTCATTTTTCCTTCCTTCCCAAAGGGCGATTATATATTCTCATATTATTTTATGAATAAAGGTTATATGTGTGAAATAAAAAGCCTATGATGTTTGAAATTTCACCGAAATATACATTTTATTTTTATAGTTTGACTGAACAAGACGCATTATATCATTCGCAAGAACAGTATCGTGTTTTTTACTATCTACAACAACTCTTACTTGATCACCATCTATTTTTACAAAAGATTTCAAGCTATATTCCTGTCCTATCTCTTTTTCTAATTCTTCTTGTTCACCTTTGGTACTATTTAAATTTTTTATTTTTTCAAAGGCATTATTTTTTTCTTCGACAGAAGATTTGTCATCATTCAAAATATTTTTTAATGTTTCTAGTTCTTCTAAATATTCCTCTTCCGCTGATACTCTAAGTGCAACTAGGATAGTACTTTCTGACACTTCAGCCGAGACTTCATTACTATTTTCTTCCGTATCCTCTCCATCAGTATTTATATTAGTAAGTAGTAGGTCGTTTGGCATAGTAATATAATATACACTTAGAACTAAAATTAAACTAAATAATGTTAAAAACCAAATACTCTTTTTATTTATCATCTTATTCCTCCATTATCAATTTAATTATATTGATTTTTATTATTTTTAGAACAAAAAAAGGACTATAATAATCCTTTTTGAGTCTTTTCTTCTTTTTCAAGTAACATACTTTTAGCTCTAAGATGTTTTAATACTACTAGCTTTTGTTTTAATTCATTTATTTTTTGATCATTTCTTTTATTTGCTTCAAGTTCAAAATGAATTTGTTTAGATATTTCACGAAACTGCTTATCTGAAATATATTCTTGCATTATTTATTATTGCTTTTACTATTTATTTCATTTATAAGCATTTCGATAAAATCTTTTTGACTAACTGTAGTAGTTTCTTGGCTACCAAATTTACGATAACTAATTTCTTTATTATCTCTTTCTTTATCACCAATTACTAAAGTATATGGTATCTTCTTAGTTTGGCTTTCACGCATACGATAACCAAGTTTTTCTTCACGGCTATCTAATTCAACTCTTATTTCAGCTTCTTTTAATAACTTTAATAATTCTTCTGAATACTCTAAATGATATTCATTATTAACTGGAATAATATTTACTTCTGTTGGAGCAAGCCAAACTGGCAATACTCCTTTTGTTTCTTCAAGTAAGAAAGCAGTAAATCTATCTAAAGTACCTAATATTGCTCTATGAAGAACAACTGGGCGCTTTTTAGAACCATCCTTATCAATATAAGTTAAATCAAATTTTTCTGGTAATAAGAAATCAAGTTGGCAAGTTGATAAAGTTACTTCATGTCCGATTGCAGTTTTTACTTCTACATCTAGCTTTGGACCATAGAAAGCTGCTTCTCCAACTGCTTCAAAATAATTAGCGCCAATATCATCAAGAACTTTTCTTAATTTGTCTTCAGCTTTATTCCACATTTCGTCATCTGGAAAATATTTTTCTCTATCTTCTGGATCCCTTAATGATAATCTAAATTTATAATTATTCATATCAAAATCTTTATATACATCAAGAATAAGCTCTACAACTTTTTTGAATTCTTCCTCTATTTGATCTGGTCTTACAAAAAGATGAGCATCATTTTGACACATAGCTCTAACTCTCTCTAGACCACATACAGCACCACTTGCTTCATATCTAAAATCAGGAGCAAGTTCACCTATTCTAATTGGTAAATCTCTATAAGAGTGTAATTCATTTTTATATATAAGCATATGATGTGGACAGTTCATAGGACGAAGTACAAATTCTTCATCATCAATCTTCATTGCAGGAAACATATTTTCCTTATAATGATCCCAGTGACCTGAAGTCTTATATAATTCAGTTGAAGCAATACAAGGAGTATAAACATGGCTATATCCAAGTCTTCTTTCTTTTCCTAAAATGTAATTCTCTAATTCTCTTCTCACAACTGAACCATTTGGAAGCCATAAAGGAAATCCAGGACCTACTAGTTCATGAGTCATATATATTCCTAAATCTTTTCCTATTTTTCTATGATCTCTTTGTTTAGCATCTTCTAATGCATCTATATGATTTTTTAAATCCTCTTCGTTTTTAAAACATACTCCATAAATTCTTTGAAGCATTTTATTTTTAGAATCACCTTTAAAATAAGCTCCACTAAATTTAATTAATTTAAAATATTTTATTTCTTTTACTGTTTCTACATGAGGCCCTCTACATAAATCAGTAAAGTCTCCTTGTGTGTAACAAGTTATTATACTATCTTCAGCCATATTAGTAATTAAGTCTATTTTGTATTCATCGTCTTTAAACATTTCTAGAGCTTCTTCTTTTGAAAGTTCTTTACGAATAATTCTTTTACCGTCTTTAGAAATCTTTTTCATTTCTTTTTCTATTTTTTCTAAATCTTCTTCTTTTACTACTTCATTACCTAGATCAATATCGTAGTAAAAACCACCTTCTATAACCGGTCCAACCCAAAATTTAGCATTTGGGTATAAGTGTTTTACAGCTTGTGCAAGTAAATGCGCACAACTATGATTAAGTACGCTTAGGTTTGCATCTTCTTTAATATTTATCATTTTATTCCTCCTCACAATTTCTTAAATAATAATTATTACATACTCTCTTTTTTACTTTCTGTTTTGGTTTAGCTTTGCCTCTTTCTTCAAGTTCTCTTCTAGCACTATTAGAAATAGCATAACCATTTTTAGAAACATTTAATAATAATTT
>JAEWBI010000022.1 GCA_023391185.1 Bacillota bacterium
ATTATTATTTGCATTTAAATGTTGGCGATAAACTTTATTTTTCAAAGGACTAAGTCCTTTTTAAGTGAACAATAGGTGAAAGGTAATTTATTACTTTTTTTTTATGGGCATATCATGATATAATTAATTATGAGGATTAAGGTGATAAAATGATTTATTTAGATTATTCAGCAAGTACTCCTGTTAATAAAGAAGTTCTTGATAGCTTTAGTAAAGCTTGTTTAGATTTTCCAGGAAACTCTAATTCTCTACATATGCTTGGAGTAAAAGCAAATGAATTAGTAGAAATGGCTACTAAACAAATTGCTAATATTTTAAAAGTAAATCCAAAAGAAATTATATATACTAGTGGATCAAGCGAATCAAACAATCTAGCTATAAAAGGCATTTGTAATAAATATAAAAACAGAGGTAAACATATTATAACAACGCAATATGAACATTCTTCTGTATATGGTCCAATTGGTTATCTTCAAACACAAGGTTATGAAGTAGATTTTGTTAATTCTAACGATGATGGAACAGTTGATTTAAATCATTTGAAATTGCTTATGAGAGACGATACCATTCTTGTTAGTGTTAATGCAATAAATAGTGAAATTGGTATTATACAGCCTATAAATGAGATTGGTAATATAGTTCATAAGTATTCTAAATGCTTTTATCATGTTGATATTACTCAGGCAGTTGGTAAAATAAACATAGACTTATCTAATATTGATTTAGCATCTTTTTCAGCCCATAAGTTTTTTGGACTTAAAGGAATAGGTGTTTTAATTAAGAAAGAAAAGATAATTTTAGATCCTCTTATCCATGGTGGTAAAAGCACGACTATTTTTAGAAGTGGTACACCAGCTCATCCATTAATAGTATCTATTTCTAAGGCTTTAAGAATAGCAGTAGAAGACATTGATGTTAAATATAATTATGTAACTGAGTTAAATAATGCCATTAAAAATGGTCTTACGAAATACTCTGATGTATATATAAATAGTAATGATAAGTGTTTACCTCATGTATTAAATATTAGTGTAGTAGGAATTAAACCAGAAACATTCTTACATGCTCTTGAAAAACATGAAGTATATATTTCTACTCAAACAGCGTGTTCTTCTGAAAAAAATCTATCTCAAAGTGTTTTAGTACTTACTAATGATGAAAATAGGGCAAATTCAAGCTTAAGAATAAGCTTATCTTATATAACTACTAAAGAAGAAGTCTCTAAATTCTTAGAAATATTTGATGAATGTTATAAGGAATTAAAATTAAAATAATGAAAATAATAAGTCCTATAATAGGTGAACTTGAAGAAAAGGAATTAGTAATTACAGATAAGAAAATAAGTGGTATTTTTAATAATGAAGAAGTGAAAACATTAAAATATCGTTTTTTAGAGTTTAATGAGTGTATTTTTAATAAATTAACGATTAATAATTTAAATATGGCAAAAACTACATTTGTAGATATTAAATTTATTAATTGTGATTTATCAAATGCAATATTAGATTCTTCTACATTTGTGCGTGTTACTTTTGAAGAATGCAAATTAATTGGCACGGATTTAAGTAGTTCGTCATTTAAAGATGTGCAGTTTAATAATTGTAAAATTAATTATTCTAATTTTTCCGATAGTAAAATACAAAATGTTATATTTAAGGAAATAGATGCTGGTAATAGTAGTTTCATAAATGTTAAATTTAAAGATGTTATTTTTGATACATGCAAATTAGAAGAAATAGAATTTCTAAATACAAATTTAAGCAATATAGATTTTTCTAGTTCTACTATAGATGGTATTGTAGTTAATATGGCATTATTAAAAGGCTGTGTGGTAAATACATACCAAGCAGTTGAATTGTCAAGGTTACTTGGCTTAAAAATAAAATAGGTGGTATATATGAATATAGTGAAAATAGGGGCAATGTGGTGTCCAGGGTGTCTAGTTATGCATAAAACATGGGCCCAAATTGAAAAAGAATATCCAGATATAGAAATAAAAGCTTATGATTTAGATATGGATAGTGAAGATGTAGAAAAATATGATGTTGGAACTACACTTCCTGTAATAATTTTCTATAAAGAAAATGTTGAATATAAAAGATTAGTTGGAGAAAAAAAATACGAAGATATAAATGAAGTTATTCTGGAAATGAGGAATAATTAATGGGAAAAATTTTAAAAGTAATATTCCTTTCTTTTATATTATTTATAATTCCAACTTTAGTTAATGCTTCAGCTTTTGACTATAAAGATCAGGTTTATGATATAGTTGAAGAAAAAGAAAGTACAAAAGTAACTGTTTATCTTTTCTATAGTAGTACTTGTGTACATTGTAAAGCAGAAAATGCTTTTCTAAATGAACTTGCAAGTGAATATGGGGATACAATTGATATAAAAAGATATGAAGTTACATCTAATGCAACAAATAGTAACTATATGCAGTTAGTAAAAGATAGAGTTGGCTCTACATCAACAGGTGTGCCTTTTACTGTTATTGGTCAAAAATATTATGTTGGATATAGTACAAGTATTGGTAAAACAATGAAAAATACTATTGATTCATACATTAAAAGCATTAATGGTGATTCTTCTAATGATGATAAAGACGATAATAAAGAAGAAGTAATTGAAGAAGATAATAAAATTAATTTACCACTTCTAGGCGATGTAGATGCTAAACAAGTTTCTCTTCCACTAGTTGCTATGATATTAGGTACAATTGATGGTTTTAATCCTTGTGCTATGTGGATTTTACTGTTCCTAATAAACATGTTATTTAACATGAAGGATCGTAAAAAGATGTGGATACTTGGTTTTACTTTCTTATTTACTTCAGCATTTGTTTATTTCTTAGCAATGCTAGGCCTTTCAGTAGTAATTGGTATGACAGCTGTAGTTTGGGTAAGAACGTTAATTGCTTTTGTAGCAATTATAGGTGGTATAGTTAACTTAAATAGTTATTTAAAAACACCAAAAGATGGTTGCCATGTTGTAGACGAAAAGAAACGCAAAAAATATTTTACAAAAATAAAGAAATTTACTTTAGAACAAAATATGGTATTATCCTTAATTGGTGTTATAACACTAGCAGCTAGTGTTAATTTAGTAGAACTTGCTTGTTCAGCAGGCTTTCCTACAATATTTATATCTATGCTAGATTTAAATGGTATAAATGGTTTTGCTAGTATGCTTTACATATTACTTTATATAGTATTTTTCCTAATAGATGACATAGTAATATTTATAATAGCTATGACAACATTTAAAGTTAGTGGTATCACTACTAAATATAATAGATTATCACATTTGATAGGTGGTATTATTATGATTATTATAGGATTACTATTAGTACTTAAACCAGAATGGATTATGCTTAACTTTTAAAGTTAGGCATTTTTTTTATTTAATTTAATATAATTATATAGGAGGTTAAATGAAAAAAATATTTAAGAGTTATAGGTTTCCGATTATACTATTAATATCTATGATATTAGGTAGTATTGTAGGAATATTTTTTCCAAATTCTGCCACTTATTTAAAACCATTTGGTGATATATTCTTAAACATGATGTTTACCATTGTGGTTCCGCTTGTATTTTTTACTATAGTTAGTAGTATAAGTAATATGAGTAGTATTAAAAAACTTAGTAAGATATTAAAAATTACTTTTCTTGTATTTATAATAACTGGTATAATTTCAACGTTAGTAATGCTTGCTACAATGTTATTTATAGATCCTGTAGGTAATACATATATAGATTTAGTAGCAAGTGAAGTAGAAAGTATTAGTGTTCTAGATCAAATAGTTGCAGCTATTACTGTAACTGATTTTACTAGTTTACTTTCAAGAAGTCATATGCTTGCATTAATTATATTCTCTGTTATATTTGGTATATCTCTATGTTTAATAGAGAAAAAAGAAAAGAAAGTTGGGCATATTTTTGAAGTAATATCAGATGCATTAATGAAATTTGTTAAAATAATTATGTATTATGCTCCAGTAGGTATATTTGCTTATTTTGCAGCTTTAGTATCTGAATTTGGCCCAGAACTTATTGGTAGTTATGCAAGAAGCATGATTTTATATTATGTACTTGCAGTTGTTTATTTCTTAATATTTTATACTGTATATGCTTATTTTAGTAGAGGAAAAGCAGGAGTGAAAAACTTTTACAAACATATCTTTCCTTCAGTAATAACTAGTTTAGCTACTCAATCATCACTTGCTACTTTACCAACTAATTTAAATACAGCTAATAATATGAAAATAGATGAAGATGTAAGTAAAGTAACTCTTCCAATAGGCGCAACAGTTCATATGGAAGGATCTTGTATGGGATCTATTCTAAAAATTGTTTTCTTATTTAGTATATTTAAATACGATTTTGTAGGTGTAGATACTTATTTAATTGCTATTTTAATATCTGTACTTAGTGGTATAGTTATGTCAGGAATTCCAGGTGGTGGTTTAATAGGTGAAATGCTTATTGTATCACTTTATGGTTTTCCACCAGAAGCTTTTGCTATAATAGCAACAATAGGATGGTTAATTGATCCTCCAGCAACACTACTTAATGTTACAGGTGATATATCATCTTCAATGATTATAGATAAATATGTAAATCCAAAAGAAGCTTAGGCTTCTTTTATTTTTAGTTTGAAAATAATATTTTTATGTTATAATTATTCTAGGTGATAGTATGAAAAATAAAGGATTCACGTTAGTCGAAGTTTTAGCAGTAATTACAATTATCGGATTACTTGCTTTAATAACGGTTCCAACAGTAGATTCAATTATAAAAAGAGGTAAAGAAGATGCATTTGTTGTTCAAAAAGAAGCTATATTATCAAGTTTAAAGAACTGGGCTGCTTCCAAAACATTAACTCTTCCAACAGTTAATGGTGAAACATTAACAATAACAATAGGTGAGTTAAAAGTTGCGGGATTTTTAGAAGTCGAAACAAAAAATCCTATAAATGATTTATGTTTTAGTAATGATACTATCCTTGTTGTAACAAGAAAAAATAATAATTACACATATGCATTTCAAGATGAAAATAATATCGTATTTACCGAAACTTGTGAGGTAGGGTAATGAGAAAAGGTTTTACATTAGTTGAATTACTTGGTGTTATAGTTATTATGGGGGTTATTGCATTAATAGCAGTCCCAGCTGTTGATAGTGTAGTGAGAAAAGGCAAAGAAAAAGCTTATGATATAACAAAGAGTACTATCATTACTGCTACTAAAAACTGGCTTTTAGATAATAAATCTTTACTAGATGATGGAGAAACGGTTAATGTTACTTTAGCTGATTTAAAAGAGCAAGGTTATTTAGAATTTGATATAAAAAATCCTTCAAGTGGAAATTGTTTAGATAACACAATGGAGGTATCAATTAGTAGAAATGGAAAAAAATATACTTATGCTATTACTGGTGATGAACTAGTAGATAGTAGTGATTCTGATTGTGAGGCAACAGGAAGAGCACCTTCAATCTATTTATTAGGTTCAAATCCTGTCAATGTTGAAATAAATACACCTTTTGTTGATCTTGGTGCTAAAGCTACAGACACAGAGGGCAATGATATTTCATATAAAATTATTAAACCAGATGTAATTAATACAAGTGTTCTAGCTACTAATTTAAGTTATAAATATACAATTTTATCAGATGGTATTACTAAAACAATTTCAAGAAAAGTAAATGTAATTGATACCACAAAGCCAGTAATTACTGGAGCAGCTGATACAACAATAACCACAAGTGATACTACTTTTAATATTATGAATGGTGTAAGTGCTACAGATAATAGTGGTGAAACAATTGTAGTTAAAACAAAATCAAATTTAACATTAGGAGTAAAAGGTGAATACACAGTTACTTATATAGCAACTGATTCATCAGGTAATACTATAAGTAAAACAAGAAAGATAAAGGTTGAAAAACCAACATATACACTTTTAAGTTATTCATCAGATAATTATTTTTGGAATAATACATATAGAAATAAAATTGAATCAATAAATTTTGTTGATTATGTAGATACAACAGGTTCTGTAATATCATGGGATTTATCGGCAGCAAAAAATGGTACGATAACTGGATGGCTTATGACAGATTTAGATAATCCGTCATATTATAAAATGTATATAGGCAGTCATGGTGACATATACGCAAATCCTAATTCAAGTAATTGGTTTGCAAATTTATCTAGTGTTTATTCAATAAAATTTAATAACTTTGATACATCAAATGTAATCGATATGGGATCAATGTTTGATCAAGCGAATTCACTTGCTAGTGTTGATTTAACTGTTTTCAATACGTCAAATGTAACAAATATGGCTGCTATGTTTTCTAGTGCATATTCACTAGTTAATCTAGACTTAAGTAGTTTTAATACATCAAAAGTAACAAATATGACTTGGATGTTTGCCAATACATACTCTTTAACAAGTTTAGATGTAAGCAGTTTTGATACTTCCAACGTAGTTAATATGTCTAGAATGTTTTATACTGCTGACGCACTGATAAGTTTAGATTTAAGCAATTTTAATACACCAAATGTTATTGATATGAGTTCAATGTTCGACAGTACTACTTCGCTAGTAAGTTTAAATGTTAGTAGTTTTAATACATCAAACGTAACAAATATGTCAGCTATGTTTTCTGGGATGAATTCACTGTTAACCTTAAATTTATCCAATTTTGATACTTCGAAAGTAACAAATATGGCTTGGATGTTTGCTAATAATCAGTCATTAACAAGTTTGGATATAAGTAATTTTAACACATCAAATGTAGTTGATATGACTTGGATGTTTAATTCAGCAAGGTCTTTAACAAGTTTAAATGTTAGTAGTTTTAATACATCGAAAGTTACTTCTATGTCAGGTATGTTTGATAGAATGGTTTCATTAACAAGTTTAAATATAAGTAATTTTAATACATCAAATGTTTATAGTATGTCTGGTATGTTTTCTGGCACAAGAGCTTTAACAACTTTAAATTTGGGGAATTTTAATACATCAAAAGTAACAGATATGTCATGGATGTTTAACTCAGTTAATTTTGTTACTTTGGATCTAAGTTCTTTTGATACAAAAATAGTTACTAATATGTCGTATATGTTTTCTTATTCGTCTTATTTAAATACTATTTATGTTGGAATTAACTGGGTAACAACTGGTGCCCAAAAAACTGATATGTTTTTAGGATGTGGAACATCGACTGTTACACCAAAATAATATTCAAATAATAATTTTTTAATCTTTTATTCGTGTTTATGATATAATTAAAATATGATAGGGTGTGTATTATGAAGAAAGTTTTAAATGTTAAGAATATTAAAAATATTAAAAGTATTAGAAATATTATATTAACGTCTTTAGCTGTAGTATTGGTATTAATTTCAGTATTTACTTTAATTGTAATAAAAAGTGATTATTCTTTTGAATTAAAATTTAATGATGAAGAATTTAGTTTCTTTAATGACGAAACACTATACTTTAATGATGATGTTGATATAGATTTTGTTGGTAAGGGTTATACAACAAAACTAAATGGTGATAGAATAAAAGAAAATATGACGATTACGGAAGATGGCATATATATTTTAGAAATCTCCAAGTTACTTAAACATTATTCAGTTACAATAAAAATAGACAGCAATCCTGATATATATTTAGTAGATAACGGTGGTAAGGTTATACATAATTATTTATCAAATTGTAATCCATTTAAAGTTGTAAAAACTAGTGATGATGTTAATGTATATGTAAATAACATTGTTTATACAAATGATACTGTTATAGAAGAAGCTAACAACTATTTAGTTACTACTGATAAAAGTATATATACTGTAAATATAATAAATTTAGATAATTAGAGGAATAAGTATAAAACTTTCTGTTTAATGGTATAATTAAATAGGAGGTTTTTTCTATGTATAATGATAAAAAAATATTAATTCTTGGTATGGCAAGAAGTGGCTATGAAGTTGCGAAACTTTTAAGTAAATATGGTAATGATATAACTATAACAGATATGAAAGAACAAGATCCAAAACAAGTTAATGAGTTAATAGATTTAGGTGTAAAATATATAATTACTGATAAACCAGAAAGCTTATTAAATAATACTTTTAATTTGCTTGTTAAGAATCCTGGGATTATTAAAACGCATCCTTGTGTAGTTAAAGCAAAAGAACTTGATATTGAAGTAATTAATGAACTTGAGGTTGCATATTCATTTTTGCCTAAAGTAAAAATAGTTGGTATTACAGGTTCTAATGGTAAAACAACAACAACTACTATAATTTATAATATACTTAAAAAAGCCGGTATATCTGCATATTTAGGTGGTAATATAGGTTATCCTTTATCTTCGCTAGTGGGTAATGTTAAAGATGGAGATACTCTAGTATTAGAAATTTCAGATCATCAACTTACTGACATGTATAACTTTAAAACTGATATAAGTGTTTTAACTAATTTATATCAAAATCATTTAGATTTTCATGGTAGTTATGATGTATATAAGGAAATGAAGAAAAGAATTTTTAATCATCATAATAAGAATGATTTAGCTATTATAAATATGGGTTCTAGTGATTCACTTGAACTTACTAAAGATATAGAAAGCACAAAAACATATTTTTCATCCGACATAAAGTGTGATTGTTATATTGAAGATAATTATATTGTTTATAAAGATGAAAAGATTATATGTCTTGATGATATTAAAATGCAAGGATCACATAATTATGAGAATGCTATGTGTGCTATTATGGTTGTAAAAGAGTTTGGAATATCTAATGAAATAATTAAATCTATCCTTGCTACTTTTGGTGGTGTTGAACATCGTATGGAATATGTTAGAACATATAAGGAAAGAGATTTTTATAATGACAGTAAATCTACCAATGTGGATTCTACTATTATAGCTTTAAATTCTTTTAAAAGACCAATAATACTTATTATGGGAGGTCTTGATAGAGGGCACTCTTTTGATGATTTAAAAGGTCATATTCAAAATGTTAAATTAGTAATTTGTTATGGCGAAACTAAAGATAGAATAAGTTCTTGGTGTAAAGAGAATGATATAGAGTGCATTATTACAAATAATTTAACCAAAGCTACTAATGAAGCATGGAATAAATCAAAAGAGAAAGACATTATTCTTTTATCGCCAGCTTGCGCTTCATGGGATCAATATGA
>JAEWBI010000042.1 GCA_023391185.1 Bacillota bacterium
AATGTGAATCCTTTTTTCAAATAAGACACCTCTTTTCAAGACGAATTTTTATAATATCTATTTTTTATAAATCAATCATTCTATAAGTAGTATGCCTATAATAGCGATAATTATTGAGTTTATCATATTTTTTAAAAGAGAATAATTAAAAATATAATATATAGATTACAATTATATTAATTATTTGTGTTTTTTATATTTTGGAATGTGTTTTTAGTAAGAAAAAAAGAACTTAATCAAGTTGAAATGATAAAGTAAATGTAGACAGAAAAAGAACTGTCTACATTTTTTTGTTATACTAAAATAAAGGAGAAAAAATATGAATGAAAGAAAAAGAGAAAAGCCAAATAGATATTGGTCAAAAGAAGAAAAATTAAGAATAATAAATAAAATTATTAAAGAACATCAAAGTTATATAGGAATATGCAAAGCTGAAAAAATTAGTAGTAGTCAATTGCATAAATGGATTCATCAATATCTAGATGGTGGAGTAAATAATTTAGAAAATCAAAAAAAACCAGGAAACCCATTAATGAAATATTCTAAAAGACATCAACTCTCAGATGTAGAAAAAATCGAATATGAGAATATGAAACTTAGAATTGAGATTGAACGATTAAAAAAAGGTTACCAAGTGAAAGGAGTTGGTCAAGAAAAGGAGTACATTTCTATAAACAAAAAGAGTATGAAATAATTCTAGAATTAAGTAAAAAATATAATATAAGTTCACTATGTTTTGAACTTCAAATAAATAGATCAAGTTATTATAAATGGTTGAAAAGAAGAAATATTCAACAACAGTTCAAACTTAATAGATTAGAATTAGTAAATTTAGTAAATGCAATTCATCAAACAAAACCTTCTTATGGATATAGGAGAATTAACGCTGTTATAAGAAATAAGACAGGATGGCTTATTTCAAATAATTATGTTCATAAATGTTGTAAATATTTGAACATAAAATCAAAGGTAAGAAGATATAAATGGATTAAGCCCAAAGAAGAACATAATATTTATAAAAATTTAATTAATAATAATTGGATTACTACTCGTCCATTAGAAAAAGTAGTATCGGATATGACTTGTATTCCATTCAAAGGCAAAAATTATAATTTAGTTTTTTATTTAGACGTATTTAACAACGAAATCTTAACTTATAAACTATCATCAAAATATGGTGATTCAAAAATATATTATGATGGGTTAGAAAGTTTACTTTTGAAAATAAAAGAAGAACAACCACTTAAAGAAGTTATTCTTCACACAGATCAAGGAACAGTATATTCCTCAAGGATGTTTGCAGACACCCATAAAGATTATAACATAATTAGGTCAATGTCTAGAAGTGGAACACCCACAGATAATCCAATTATTGAATCTATAAATGGTTGGATAAAAGAAGAAATGTTATGTGATTTTCAATATTATAAAGAGGATGATTTATTCGAATTTGTGGATAAATTTATAAATTATTTTAATCATGAAAGACCATCTTATAAATTAAAATATAAAACCCCAATCCAGTATAAGACTGAATTGGGATTCTAATATTTCTTTTTGTGTCTACTTTTTGTTGACTATTTCACCATTTAGCAGTTTCTAATCAAATAAATAATAACTTTACATCTTACAAAAGATACAACAAATTATCAACAGATGTAAGTTATATAAATTGTACTGATGGACGACTATATCTATCAGCAGTTAAAGATCTCTTTAACAATGAAATTATATCATATTTCGTATCAAATAGAAATGATATGAATTTAATATTTGAATCTCTTAAAAACATCCCAAATCATAATGGAATCATTCATTCTGATCAAGGGACAGTTTATTTATCTCCTGCATATAAAAAATATATGCAGGATAAAGGATATATTGTAAGCATGTCTAATAAAGGACATTGTTGGGAAAATAGCCCAATAGAAAATTGGTTTTCTCAATTAAAAGAAGAACATTTGAGGCCAATAGGACTAAAAACCAAAAATGAGACAAAATTAGAAATAAAAAAATACATTGAATGGTATAACACTCAACGTATTCAAAAATCACTAGGATATCTCCCACCTAACAGATATTCTTAAGTTCTTTTTATTTAATATCTACTTGACAGGTACTACTATCGAAACTTACTTTTTTATTTGCAATTATTATCACTTGATTTTTCTTTTAAAAACTTTTCGAAACTTTTTAAACCATATTCATTATTATAATAATTAGGGAACTCATTTAAATGAGCAAGAGCAATTTTCGCTGTTAGTATAGGGTCGTCATTAGTTACATTAGTTGCTTCGTTAATTGAGCCATGCTCAAGTTCAATATTCATTCCTACAAGTAGTTCATGAATATTAAACTTATCAAAATTAATATCTAAAATGTTTGCGACGTCAATAGTGTCTTCTAGCTTATACATCTAATCACCATTATATTATATGATATAATGATTATAGGTGATGATTATGAAATATTTTAATAAACTAAATATTTTTATATTAATTATGTTTATTCTTTGTTATCTAGGAGTGATAGCATTAATATTAACAAATAATGTATTTGATATATTATCCATATGTTTAATTACCATTATTATATTCCTTATAGTATCTATATTTTATAAAGAACAAAAGTCATAAAAAACTTAGTATTTAATATTGTTTTTGGTTCTTTTGCTTGACAAAAAAATAAAAAAATAATAATATAAATAAACAATGGGGGACAATCATGATGAATGACGGTTTTAATGATATTTATTTTAGTTATTTAATTAATCTTTATACCAATTATAATGATATAACTGCGATTAATGAAATAAGAAGTTTAAAATTAAAGTATCCTAAATTCCCTTTTGAAAAATATGTGAAAGGGATTTTTGTAGATGAACATATCGCATACTATGGCATGGACTTTTTGCTTGCTACTTCAAAGTTTAAAGATGCAGAATTATATAATTATGGATTGAGGGGAAAAAGGGAAAAAGAAAAGGTAGAATTATTACTAACGCTTGATAATTTGAAGCGCCTCAATAATGCATTTGCTATGACTGAAGAAATAAGTATAGATGATTTAAAAAAAATAAATAATCTTTTGAAAGAAACGGATATTTCAGATTTTTTAAATCTATTAGTTACTAATGTTAACGGGTTATCTATAATAAAAAATATATTAAGTAAAAAACATGAATACTATAATATTATATTTTTAGCAAATCATTTTGAATTAAATGGTAGGCAAAATAGCATACTGGATTATGTATGTGATATAGAATTTTATTTCTTTATTAATATGATAGATGAAAATTATTTAAATACTAATATGAGTGTAGAAAATTTAATTCAAAAGTATAAAAATTATTTGCGAATACCTAAATCATTTAGATTAGAAGAACTAGATGATAAGAGTATTCAAAAATTAAACTCAGCAATTTTTGCTAGTTCAATTATTTCCTTTGATATTAAGACAATAAATGATATAAATAATTTTTATGAAAATAGACATAAAAAAGTAAGTGAGATAATTGAAAATAGTGATTTAGACAATGTAATTAATACTATTGCAAGCGTGTACTATAACTGTGATTATAAAGATTTAGAAATGTATATAAAGGATGCAATAAATACTTTTAAAAAAACAAATTTTGATTATAGTGGTTTGAAAAAATATTTTCAAATCTTAGATATTAAAACAAAAGAAGATTCTTTAATTTTAATAAATAATATTAAGTATGAGAGTAATTTAATACTAACTATTCAAAATATACAAAAACAAGTAACCTCAAGTGATTTAATAAGTAAATTAAATTCCTTTTGTATAAAAAGTAGTGCTGAGTATGTTTATATGAAAGGCGAACATTTTTTATCATTACTACATAAATTAAAAGGTTATGGAAGTTACGAGATGGCTACTAAGTTATATGATGATATTAGTCTATGGTTAGCTAACCCTGAAGCAAAAGAGTATATTTCTACAAGTTTATGTAATGAGACCTATTTTGGATTAGTTGATGGAAATGGATATGTTCTAGGCTTTAATAAAATACCTAATGGGTCGATTTTAGGTATGGGTACTGAAGACATATATATGTCTAGAAAAATAGCTAAAAACAATCTTAATAATAGTAAAAACAGATTTTTATTAGCTGAAGATCTAGTAGAAAATTCAAGAAAACTCTATAATGAAGTTTCCATAAAAAGAATGGTAAATGGAAAGCCTATAACTCCTGACTTTATTTTCACACAAGATAATTGTGGTTCGAAAGAAAAAGAAGTTGCCAGTTTTTTTAAAGTACCTATTTATATTCTAGATTCTGAGATATATGCAAGATTAATGATAGAAAAACAAAAACATTATTTAAGCAATAATGATTTTGCTAAATATATGCTTTCATTAAAGAAAATGTATTTTAGTTTCTGTAACAATTATAATATATTATGCAAATATTTTAATTTATCTAATATGGAAAAAACTTTAGAAGAAATAGTTGAAGTTACTTTAAATGATTTTAAAATAGATACTATAAAACTATATGAACTACTTGGTATGATTAAAGATTATCAAAATCTTATAGATACAAAAAGTTATTTAGAAGAAAGTTATGAGACATTAGATACATCTGAACTTGAATATAAAGTTAAGAAAAGGATATGTTAATATATCTTTTTCTAATTTTATTCAAAAATGTATTGACAACATAAAAATGTAGATGTTATAATACAAGAGCATTACTTGATTTGGGGAATTAGCTCAGCTGGCTAGAGCACCTGCCTTGCACGCAGGGGGTCAAGGGTTCGAATCCCTTATTCTCCACCAAATTGGAAGTAAACTCGAAATATTCGAGTCTATATAGGAAATACTAACTAATTAATTTAGTTAGTATTTTTTTTTCTAAATATTAAGCATATTTCGTATAAGATCACTAGTAAGTTAAAATAGAATAAAGGGAAGTGCATATTTTATTTGTTATATTATACTTTTATATGGTTTTAAAAGTTGTATATAAGCATAGTTATTATATAAAAACAAATTATTATTACGCTTTTAAAATTAATCATAGTTGATAATCCAATTGCTTTGTAATTAAAAATATTGTATACTTGTCTTAAATATTGGAGGAATAAATAATGAAGCTTAAACAAGAAGATAGAGAATTATTTCGAATTTTTTTCTGCCAAAAAAGAGAGTGGATAATGAATAATAGCTTAAACATCGCTGATAATTTAATTATATTAAAACAGGAATTCATTAAGTACATGGCGGATACGAAACAAAATGAGAATAATTCATTTATGATTTTTATTTTAATGTTGGATCAGGAAATAATTGAAAGTAAAAAGCGATTATTAGAAAAAAAATATAACACAAAAAATAGAAATAAATTGAACTGGAGACCAGTATGCCCTCCATTAACTGATAACAAACAAATATTAAGTTGGATTAAAGAATCTAACATTTCTTATGAGGTTTCTAAAATAGATATGGATGAATTGGGTTACTCAATAAAGCAAAAGATTAAGCAAAATGAAAATGAAAGAATACTGAGTTGGGAAAATTCAAAAAATAAACTTGTTAAATAAAAAAATTAATGATTTAAAAATCAATTAATAGTTAATATTTTTGCAAAAAAAATTAATTAAAATACTAAAAAAATAATGTATTACTTCTTATTTCATACTTTTTATATTTTATGAATAGTATTAAACATATAAGGAGGCAATATGGGATATTACATACCTGTTCAAAAAGATGTTAAGATATTTGTTGAAGATATAAATCCTACTTGTACTAAAACAATATTATTTATTCATGGTTGGCCAGGCAATCATAAATTGTTTGAATATCAGTATAATATATTACCAAAATTAGGGTATAGATGTATTGGTATTGATTGTCGTGGTTTTGGTAAATCAGATAATCCAATTGATGGCTATGATTATAATACACTGGCCGATGATATCAAAGCAGTAATTGATACTTTAAGACTAGATAATATTATACTAGCTGGTCATTCTACTGGTGGGGCTATATGCGTTAGATATATGGCAAGACATAATGAATATAAAGTTTCAAAACTAGCTCTATTTGCTGCTGCAGCACCGAGCTTGATACAAAGATCATATTTTCCTTATGGATTACCTAAGGAAACAGTTACTAATATTATAAATACTTCATATAAAGATAGACCAAAAATGTTAAAAGATTTTGGTGGAATGATTTTTCATCGTTATGTTACTCCAGAGTTATCAGATTGGATTTTCAATCTTGGTTTAGAAGCATCCAGTTGGGGAACAATTGCAATTGCTAATACATGGCTAGGTGAAGAACAGTTATTTGATGATCTAAAGAAAATAAATGTTCCAACTTTAATTCTACATAGTATCAAAGATAATGTTTGTCATTTTCCTTTAGCTATTGCACAAAATGAAGCAATAAAGAACTCTAAATTAGTAAAATTTGAGGATGCTGGTCATTTTCTTTTCTACGATGATCAAGAAAAATTCAATAAAGAATTAATTGATTTTATAGAGGATAGACAGTTATAATTATGTTATTGTATGTAGTATTATATTTTATACCTTTTTAACTAACTTTAATGTTAGTTTTTTTGTCTTAGTTAGTATATTATGTATAATCATAATATTAATGTATAATTATAATAATGAAAGTTTTATGAAGGGATATTCTTGTGTAATAAAAAGTAGTTATTTAAATTATAGAAAAATCTTACTTAATGCATTAAACAAAATCCATTTTAAAAAGTGACAATAAATTTACTAAAAAAGATAATTAAAGGAGATTAATATGATTAACAAAACAAAAAGTAATAATAGTTTTTTTGTTATTATGTTTATAATTATGGCGTTTATAATCACTTTAACAAGTGGTTGCGGTGCTAAAACAAATGAGCAAGAACCAAATACTGAAAAACCAAATACGGTTACTAATGAAGATGTTGTAGGGGATAAACAAATAGATGTTTTTAAACTAACAAAAACATCATTAGTTTATGAAAATGGTAGTTCTACACTAATTACTTCAGTATATAATTCTTCTAGCGAAAAACAGTATATAAAATCATTTAATATAGAGCTAAAAGATGATTCTAATAAAGTTTTAACAACTTTAATTGGTTATATTGGAGAAGAGATTGCTGCAGGTGAAACTAGACAGATAACTAGTAGTACAGATTTAGATTTAACTAATGCTTCAAAAATAGAATATACAATAAATAAGTAGTAAAAAGCTGTTTTAGTAAACAGTTTTTTATTTAATATCTTTAAATATAGATATTAATTTTATAAGAGAACTCATAATAGTTGTTTTTTCTAATATTATTTTATAGGTGGTAATATGCTTGTAAGAATTTTTTTCTTTTTAACAGGTTTTGGACTAACAGTGATTGGTTTTGTTTATATAATAATATATTTAAATTTATTAACAATTGGGTATAATTTTAATGAATATGTTAACTTTATTATTAGACAACCTGAATGTCTATATGCATTAGTAGGAATTATAATTATGCTTATTTGTATTTTCATACCAGGAGGAAAAAAAGATGAACTATATATATGATGTTTTACTTAATTTTAATAATGAATATTATGAATTTTACGATTGGAATAATGATGATAAGTTAACACACATTAGAAAAATACCAATTTTTAAGGTGTCTGATGAAGTGCTTAAAAATATTATTTTTCATGAAGTTATTATAGGCGAAGATTTAGTAAAAAGAATTAGAAATAAAACAGAAGTTTTTAGTAAAAATTATATTGATATTTTAGATTATGCTTGTTTACTTTGTAATGATAAAAAAGTTGTTGCGATAAAATGCAACGATAAAGGAAGAATAATTGGTAAAAGTGATTTATTAATTGATGAACATAATGAAATAATTGCGGTACTTGATAGATACGAAGATTATAATCTTGATTTTAAAATCGTTAACACAAATGAAGTTATTAATTTTAGAACTAGAAAAGAAATTAAAATGCAAAGATATATTTTAAAGGAGATAGATAAACAACCAACAAGCAAACTTGAGTACTTACTTTATGAATGTAATAATGAAACTTGTGGTAATAGAGATGCGATAATTAGAAAAATAAAAAGTAATTTAAATAGTGAATATATAACAGAAATTTACGATTTCTTTAAAATGGCCGCCAATCAAAAAAGAGTATAATTTTTATAATTGTAATCAAAATATAGATAGGGAGGATAAAAATGAAGAAATTTATTGTAACTTTACTACTTATATTTTTTGTAACAGGATGTTCTCTTGCGAAAGATTTGGATAATACTCCTACAAAAAAGGTAGAAGCATTACTCAATAATTATCAAACTCTTGACAGTTCAGTAATATCAGATTTAAATGAAGTAGTAGACGAAGAAACAAATTTTACGGATGCTCAAAAAGATACTTACAAGAGTATTATTAAAAAGAATTATCAGAAGCTAACATATATTATAAAAGATGCTGTTGAAGATGGTGATGAAGCGACAGTGACTGCCGAAATAGAAGTCGTTGACTATACAAAAGTTTTAAATGATTCAGCAGTATATTTAAATGAACATCCAGAGGATTTTGAAACTGATGGTAAATATGATGATAATAAATATCTTGATTATCAACTAGAACAATTAAAAGAGACAAAAGATAAAGTAACTTATACAGTTGATTTTACTTTAACAAAGGTTGATGAAGAATGGACAGTAGATGGTTTAACAAAAGAAATCCGCAATAAAATTAATGGTACTTATGTGAAATAAAAAAGATTAAATTCAACTTGAATTTAATCTTCTTTTACTATTCTATAAAAATTAGCAGATGGTCTATTAAATAATCTAATTGGAAGAGTACTTGTTCCAATACCACTTGATATATATAAATCAGTATTATTTAAAGTATAATGCTCTTTATAATATTGTTTTGATCCATCGGGTAAAATTATAGCTCCAAATATAGGTATTCTTACTTGACCATTATGTGAGTGACCTGCCATAACTATATCAAATTTAGAATAATCTATATCATCTATGTAGTCAGGCTCATGCATAAGTAATATACTATAAGTGCTGTTATATTCTTCACTGTTTAGATAGTCAAGTATAACTTCACTTTTATCTTTAATATTTTTTGTTGTATATGTGTTATTGCTTATTCCAGCTATAAATATTGAATCATAACTATTATTGTATATAACATCATATGTATCATTTAGATTTACAAAATCACAATCTTCTATTAATGAACTCCACTTTTTATAACTATAGTCATGATTTCCATCTATGGCATATTTATTAATTGTAGCTTCTAATTTACTAAGTACGTCAACTAAATCTTCATATTGTTTACTATTTATATCTTTATCCACTAAATCACCAGTCAATACAATTATATCTGGTTTTAAACTATTAATTTTTTTAACTATATTTTCTAAATCTTTCTTTGTTATACTTTTATTGCCATAATGTATATCTGAAAGATGAGCAATTTTAAGCCCATTATAATCTTCTGATATTGTACTACTTTTAATTTTATATTCTTTTATTTTAAAGCCTTTTGTACCTATGTACATAGCGTATAAATAAGTAATACCTGCTAGTAAAAACAAAAGGAATATAATAATTAAAAATTTATATTTTAACTTCATACTACCACCATATTAATTCTATCATACCTTAATAGTACTTATGACAAAATAAAACAAAGTTTTTAAACTTTACAGGTATTTTGTATATTAGTAAGGACCATAATAATATGGAGGACGATATGGAGGATAGTAATAATAATTATTATAGTAGTATGGTCTAGGGCCATAGAAGTATGGAGCTACAAGTCCTCCGGCTAAACCACCTAATAAGAATGGACCTAAGAAGCCGAATCTATCATCGTTACCATAACGATTATATCTATTATAATAATTTCTATTATAGTAATTATTAGCGTTAAAGCGATTTCTTCCGTACATGTTTTAGTCTCCTTTCATATTATATTATGAAATAGAAAGCAATAGGTGAATTATGGATAATAAATTAAGAAAACTAAGTGATATGGTTGTTAATTACTCACTTAATTTGAAAAAAGGTGAACGTGTATTAATTAATGCTATGAGTGTAAAAACTAGTCCACTTATTTTGGATTTAATTGACAGTATTTGTTCAGTTGGTGCACTTCCTTTCGTAATGATTTATGATAATGAAATAGCTAATAAATTAGTAAGGGTAACTAATGAGGATAGAATAAAAGAGTTAGTAATCCAAAAAGAACAGGACAACAAGAATTACGATGCTTTTATAAATATTCGATATACTGAAAATGAATATGAGGGAAAAGATATACCTTCTAGTATTAAAGCAAATATAAATAAGGCTACGAGAAAGCAAGATAAAGTTAGAATTAATGAGCGAAAATGGGTTCTTTTAAATTATCCATCTATAGTGGATGCGTATAAAGCTAAAATGTCGTTTGCAGATTTTAGTAATTATGCATTAAATGCCATGACATATGATTATAGTGAAATGAAAGAAAAAATTCTTCCGCTAAAAAGATTAATGGAAAACACAGATAAGGTTAGAATACTAGGACCAAACACAGATATAACATTTAGTATTAAAAATATGCCTATAATACCATGTTTAGGAAATTTTAATATTCCTGATGGGGAAATGTATACTGCACCTATAAAAGACTCAGTAAATGGCATTATAAGCTACAATGTACCATCGCTATATAGAAACAATATCTTTAATAATGTTAGCCTATTATTTAAAGATGGTAAAATAATAGAAGCAAATAGTGATAATGACAAAGATTTGTTGAATGAAATATTTGATACTGATGAAGGAAGTAAATATATCGGAGAATTTTCATTAGGATTTAATCCTTTTGTCACAAAACCTGTATGTGACACTTTATTTGATGAAAAAATAAAAGGTAGTATTCATTTTACTCCAGGACAATGTTATACAGATGCTGACAACGGTAATGATTCAGCAATACACTGGGATCTTGTATTAATTCAAACACCAGAATATGGTGGTGGAGAAATATATTTTGATGATGTACTAATAAGAAAAGATGGTAAATTTATAATTGATGAACTAAAATTTCTTAATTAGAAATAACTTCTTAATTTAATCATATATTTTAATAGGTGATTAAATGAAGAAGTTTTTTAAATTCATAGGAATAATAACTTTACTATGTGGAAGTTTTATTTATACTGAAAAAGCAACAACAGTAGTAAAAGAGTTGGATGACATAATGATCCAAATTAGAAATAATAAAGATAAATATTATGTTCCTCCAGTAGAAGCGGAAATTGTGGATGATACTATAATTCCAGGTATAAATGGAACTGAAATAGATGTAAATAAAAGTTATCAAAATATGCGTAGTATTGGAATTTACAATGACAAATATTTTAAGTATAGGATGATAAAAGTCAAAAATGAATTATTTAACAATTTAGATAAATACATAATAAGTGGTAATAAAAATAAGGGTATGGTAAGTCTAATATTCCTTGTTGAAAAAAATACAAAAATTAATAAGGTAATAAAAATATTAAAACAAAAAGAAGTAAGTGCAAATTTCTTTGTAGATGGGACATGGTTAGAAAGCAATAATTCCGATGTTTATACAATTATAAATAATAATCATGATTTAGGTAGCATTGGATATAACTATAATTATGATGATACATCATATGCTTGGCTAGACAACATAATAAAAAGAGTAAGCAAACAAAAAAATAGTTATTGTATTAAAACAGATGAAGATTCACATGAACGATGTATCAAAAATAAAAACTACACAATAAGCTCTAATGTAATTGAAAAAAATCCATTAATTTTAACAAAAGAACAATTAACTAGTGGCTCTATTATTATTTATAAGATAAATGATTCCTTAGAAGAAGAACTACCTTTAATTATCGATTATATTAATTCTAAAGGTCTAACAATAGATGTATTAAAAAAAATGTTACAAGAATAAATATATACTTGTTTTTAAATTACATGATATAATTGTTATAGTAGGTGGTTGAGATGAACGAAAAAACCCTAGATAATAGGTGCCCTTCTTGTGCAGCTCCAATTTTCTTTAAACCAACATTAGGAAAATGGAAATGTGATTATTGTGATAGTGTTTTTACACTAGAGCAATTACAAAAATTCAATAATGCTAGTAATACTAAAGTAAATGAAAATACTAAAGAGATTGAAATTAATTATGTTGCTTATACATGCAAAGATTGCGGTGCTGAGATTATAGCTGATGAGCAAACGGCCGCAACTTTTTGTGTTTATTGTGGAAATACAGCTATCTTAAAAAATAAATTATCAGGTGAGTTTAGACCTTCTAAAATTATACCTTTTAAGGTAGAAAAAGAAGTTGCAATTCAATCTTTTAAAAGTATATCAAAAGGAAGACCTTTAATGCCGAAGATGTTTAATAAAATTGAAAATATTGAAAAAATTCGTGGTATTTATATTCCTTTTTGGCTTTATGATATAAATGTAGCCGGAAGTTTAAACGCTGATGGTGAAAAAATAAGTGTTTGGATTTCAGATGATAGACAATTCACAAAAGTAGATTTTTATAAAATTTATAGAACAGCAACAATGGATTATTTGAAAATTCCTGTTGATGGTTCTACACGTTTTGATGATGATATGATGAGTACAATTGAACCTTTTAACTATGAAGAACTTGTTGATTATAACCATGCTTATTTATCAGGCTTTTTTGCTGAAAAGTATGATGTTGATAATGAAAAGGCATATAGTCAAGCAGGACAAAGAGCAGTTGACTCTACATATGATGATATGAAAAAAGATATGGGTAATTTTATGAACAAATCTGTTTTTGAAAATACTCTTACACCACGTCTATTAAAAAGCGAATATGTAATGTTGCCTGTATGGATGGTTAATGTAAAATATAAATCTAAAAATTATTTATTTGCAATGAATGGTGAAACTGGAGAATTTGTTGGAAACATTCCGGTCGATGAAAAAAAGGCTTTTATTATGGCTATCATAATATTTATCTCAATTTTTATAGTATCAATAGGGATATCATATATTATGTTTTTAGTGGGTGTATAGTATGAAGAAATTAATTTTAATATTTTTAACTGTTGTATTTTTATTTAAATTTGATACCGCTTATGCTAGTACTGATACTTATCAAAGAACAGAAGATGATATGGGAGTAAATAAAAAATGGGAGATAAATGAAAAAAATAAAGATGCTGTTTTTGATACTCCTAGAGTAGATGCTTCTGAGAAAATATATGATTTTGCTGATATAGTTAGTGATGCTGATGAATATCGTTTATTTGTTGAAAGTAATAAATTTACAGAAGCAACAAAGTTGGATATGGTTATTTTAACTACTGATTTAGATTATTCTGACTCAGAACTTGAGGATTATGCTGCTAATTTTTATGACTATAATGATTTTGGGATAGATGATGAATTATATAGCGGTATTATTTTTATAATTAATATGAATGATAATAATAGGTATTACAATATCTATACATTTGGTAATGCTCAACTATATTATCCATATGATCGTTGTGAAGATTTATTAGACTATATATCTAATGATATCCAAAGACAGGAAGACTATCTTCAGGAAAGAAAGTATTACGACGCAATGAGTACTTTTATTGAGTATTCAAAACTTTTTTATGAACGAGGAATTCCTAAAGAATATGATAATTACTATGTTGATGATATGGGAGTATTACGTAGAACCTATGTATTACCTTGGCTTATTTGCTTTATTATTTCAGTAGTATTAACAATAATAGTGATGATTATTTTAGTATCAAAGAATAAAATGATAAAAAAAGCTGGACCAGCTAAAGAATATCTTGATAAAAATAGTATTGATTATAGGGTTAGAGATAATAGATATATTTCAACAAATACTACATCTGTAATTATAAAAAGTCCAGGTGGTGGATCTGGCGGTGGCTCACATATGGGTTCTAGCGGTGGAGGCCATGGTGGTGGTGGCGGAAGACACTTCTAGTATATAGGCAAATGATTTACTTCATTTGTCTTTTTATATGATATAATCTTATCTGAGGTGATACTATGAAAAAACCTGAAATTCTTGCACCCGCAGGTAATATGGAATGTTTAAAGGCCGCTATAGTTGCTGGTGCAGATGCAATATATATAGGTGGGTATATGTTTGGCGCAAGAGCTTTTTCTAATAATTTTTCTGATGAAGAAATAATTGAGGCTGTTAATTATGCACATATGTATAATGTTAAAATATATGTTACTACTAATACATTAATATATGAAAATGAAGTAGATAGGTTTATTAACTATATTGATTTTTTATATAACAGTAATGTAGATGCTGTTATAGTTCAAGATATAGGAATGATGGACTTAATACGCCAGACTTTTCCTGATTTAGAAGTTCACGCTTCTACTCAAATGCATATTCATAATTTAGAGGGAGTGAAACTAGCAAATAAATTAGGACTAACTAGAGTAGTTCTCGCTAGAGAAACAACATATGAAGATATAAGAAATATTAAACAAAATATTAATACTGAAATAGAAATATTTGTTCATGGAGCTTTATGTATTTCATACTCTGGACAATGTTTAATGAGTAGTTTAATAGGCGGTAGAAGTGGTAACCGTGGTACTTGTGCTGGAAGTTGTAGGCAAAAATATAATGTACTTGATGAAAATGAAAAAAAGGTTAATACAGATGAATATAATTTAAGTACAAAAGACTTAAGTAGTTTAGATAACATAGGTAAACTAATTGAAATTGGTGTTGATAGTTTTAAAATAGAAGGAAGAATGAAGTCGCCAGAATATGTTTACTTAGTTGTTAGCTTATACCGAAAAGCAATAGACTCATATTTTAAAGATCAAGTTATAAATATAACTGATTCCGAAATAAAAAATCTAAAAAAAACATTTAATAGAATGTTTACAAAAGGATTTATGTTTAATGAAAACAATAATAATTTTATAAATGCATATAGACCAAACCATCAAGGTGTTGAAATAGGTAAAGTAGTATCTTCTAAAGAAAGTACTTTAGTAATAAAATTAACGGATGATTTAAATATAAATGATGGTATTAGAATTATAGGTAAGGAAGATTCAGGTTGTATTGTAACTTCCATGTTTATTAGTGGAAAAAGGGTTTATTATGCTAAAGCAGGAGATATAGTTACAGTTTCTTATAAAGATGTTGCTGATAAAGATTCAGTAGTTTTAAAAACTACTGATTATGAATTAAATAAAGAAATTGATAATTATTTAAAAACAAATAAAAGAAAAGTTCAAATAATAGGTAAGATAACTATTAAAGAAGATAAAGTAATTGAATTACAGATATCAGATGGTATATATCAAGTTATGATTAGTGGTGATAACTGCATTAAGCAAGCAACAACTACTCCAACTAGTAGAGAAAGAATCTTGCAGCAAATTACTAAAACAGGTAATACAGTTTATGAATTTTCGAAAGTGGATATTGAGCTAGATAATAATTTATTTGTTCCAATAAAAGAAATAAATGAACTAAGACGTATTGCTCTTGAGGAATTAACATCTAAAAGATTAATTATAAAAAGGCAGTATAAAAAAGAGATATATAACCGAACTGTCCCTTCTTTTGAAAAAAGGTTTGCTAAAAGTATTTATATAAAAAGCGAAAGACAGTATAATGCAATTAAAGATGGCGATTATGAATATATATATGTTGACCTTGATTTATATAATGTTTTAAATGACCAAAGAATTATCCTAAAACTTCCAAGAGTTATAACAAGATATGAAGAATATAATATTCCTTTATTAGTTGGAGAAATAGGTAGTGTTAATAAGTATACGAATATTTATACTGATTTTTCACTAAATGTTGTTAATTCTTATAGTGTAGCTTTATTACACTCATTAGGTGTTAAACAAATAACTATATCATATGAAATGAATGATTCTCAAATAAAGGAAATGATTGATCAATATAAAAAAAGATATCATCAACATCCTAACTTAGAAATGATTATATATGCTAAAGAGGAAATAATGATATCTAAATTTAACTTACTTAAATACTATAAATTAAATGATAAAGGTTATTTACAAGATAGATTTAATAATTTATATAAGATAATAGAAAAAGATAATTTAATGTATATTTATAACTATAAACCAAGGGATATAAAAAATTTTAATTATTATAATGATATTGGGGTTAATAGTTTTAGATATAATGTAATTGATGATGAAGACTTAAATAATATTATTTAAGTCTTTTATACTGCAGGATTTCCGTATATAGATGGAGTATCTTCGCTATAATTATATACACTATATAGTACAATTAATCCACCTATTATAGCTAGAATAGATACAATTATTTCTAAATTATCTGCAGTTAAATCTTCGTTTTTTATTTGATCTATTTCTTTATTCCTAAACGCTAACGATAAAAATACAAAAAATAATCCAAGTATGACAATTCTATTAGTCTTTAAAATTGCATCTGCTTGTTTATCAGTTAGAAAAGGTTCGTTATATAGTATCTTATTTCTTTCGTTTATATTGAGAAAAATAGATACAATTAATGTTAATATGAATAGAAACGAGGTGACAATCTGTATATCTATTACTTCAGCTTCAGCTTCTCTTGTATCAACTGACATCTCTTAACCTCTGTATTTCTTTTAATTCACTTACCGATACTATTTGATATCCCATTTCTTGTAGCTTAGGTATGATTATTTTTAGAGCATCATAAGTTCTTTTGTATATATCATGCATGATTATAATATCACCATCATTTATATTTCGTATTACTCTAGCAGCAATAGTCTTACTACTTTTATATCTCCAATCTTTGCTGTCATTGTTCCACATTACAATATCCATGTCTATTGCCTTTTTTACTTTAACATTTATATCGCCATAACTAGGTCTAAATAATCTTGGTTTTTTTCCAGTAATATCAAATATTAAATCGTTTGTTTTACTTATTTCAATGTTTGTTTCATTGACACTTAAGTGTGTCAACCATGGATGAGAATAAGTATGATTTCCAATTTCATTACCTTTTAGTGTTATATTCATTATGGTTTCTTTATAATATAAAACTTTATTACCCATTACAAAAAAAGTGGCTGATGCATTGTATTTTTCTAAAATATCTAAAATATTATTAGTATATTCACTAGGACCATCATCAAAAGTTAGTGCTACTGTTTTTTTATCTATGTCTAATAGATTTTCACTATTTACGGTAGGAAAAAACATTAATAGGATTAAAACAATAATTATAGTGCATTTTTTCAAATAGATCACCTATATAAATATATTTGAAAAACTTGGTTATAATGAGTACAAATAAAATTAAAATGAGAATATATAATATTAGAGGTGATGTTATGCTTGATATATTTCCAAGTTCACTAATAGATTTATTAATAATTAGTGTTACACTTAGTTTTGTATTAATGGCTTTAATTCAAAAAATAAAGAAACTATCATTTATAAATAAAGAGTGGCAAATTTGGATGGTAAATTTATTTTTATCATTTAGTATTGCAATACCATTTGGAATAAAGTTCTATGATGCCAGTTTAAACGACGGAATATGGATTGGCTTATTTACATTTATAGGTGCACCAACTCTATATGAAACACTAAAAAATCAGAACATTTTGACTTATAAACCGACATCTTTAAATAGTACTGTTAAAATTCCAATTAAAAATAAAATTTCAACAGAATAAAATTGTAAAAAAAATACAAAAATCAAAAAAAATAAAAAATCAAAAAATGGAAAAACTGAAAAAAAATGAAAAAAATCAAAAAAAGTAATATATTCAAAAAATAACATTGTCTTTTAAAACAAAGGATAAAATGATGATTTTACGAATAAATTACTTTTTTTAAAATAAATCAAAAAATAGAAAAATGTAAAATGTAAAATTTTTAAAAATTCAAAAAACTGTTTATGTCTTTAAAAATAAGGGTTTATAAAATTATGCGAACAAAAGTTCGAAAAAATATCAAAAAAGTTATTGACTTTACATAAAATATAATACTATAATGAAATTGTAAAAAAGATATAACAGGAGGAAAGAATATGATAGTTACAGAGGAACAACTTCCAACAATTATGGTTGTAAAAAGAGATGGTAAAAAGGTTGATTTTAACGGATCAAAAGTAGCTATGGCTATTAAAAAAGGTTTTGATAGTGTAATAGATGAAGATGCTGAGGAGCCAAAATATACTACAAAGGATATTCAAAAAGTATATCAAGGTGTTCTTAAAAGAATAAATAAGGAATATGCTGAAGAAGAAAAAATCAAAATTGAAACTATACAAGATATGATTGAAGATGAACTAAAGAAAAAAGGGTATGAAGATGTTTATAATTCATTCTCTGAATATAGGGAAAGAAGAGCACAATCTCGTCAATTATTTATAGATGAAAAGAAAATGCATAAATTCTTAAAAACTATTGAAAGTTTAGGACTTAAATCTGCACGTGAAGAAGATACAAAAAGAGAAAATGCTAATGTAGATGGTGACACTGCAATGGGTACTATGCTTCAGTATGGTAGTACTGTTTCAAAAGAATTTGCTAAATCATATTTAATGAAAAAGAAATTTGCAGAGGCTCATGACAGTGGTGACATTCATATACATGACATGGACTTTATGCCAATGGGAACAACTACTTGCTGCCAAATAGATTTAAATAAACTATTTAAGAATGGATTTTCAACTGGTCACGGACATTTAAGGGAACCAAATGATATTATGTCTTATGGTGCACTTGCTGCCATTGCTATTCAATCAAATCAAAATGATCAACATGGTGGCCAGGCTATACCTGCTTTTGATTATTATTTAGCACCAGGTGTATTAAAAACATATAGAAAACAACTAAAGCAAATTATATATGATCTACTTGATTATTCTGGATTTTTAACTTTTATTAATATGGATAAGATAGTAAAAGAACTAGATAAAATAGAAACAATTGAATTTGATATTCACGATCTTGATGAATGTGCAAAGGGTTCAGATGAAGTAAAACGTATCTTTGAAATGGGTGCTAAAAAGGCTTTACAAAAAACTGATCGTATTACTTTTCAAGCTATGGAAGCATTTATTCATAATTTAAATACAATGCATTCAAGAGCAGGAGCTCAAGTTCCATTTTCTTCAATTAACTTTGGAACTGATATAAGTCCAGAAGGAAGAATGGTAATTAAAAATTATTTATTAGCTGCAGATGCTGGCTTAGGTAAGAGTGAAACTCCAATATTCCCAATATCAATATTTAAAGTAAAAGAAGGAGTTAACTATAATCCTGAAGATCCTAGCTATGATTTATTGCAATTAGCATGCAAAGTATCAGCGAAAAGATTATTTCCAAATTTCTCATTCTTAGATTCTCCATTCAATAAAGAGTTCTTGAAGGAAGGAGATTACAATACAGAAGTTGGTTATATGGGATGCCGTACTCGTGTTTTAGCTAATCATGTTGACCCAGAAAAAGCAATTACAGCTGGACGTGGAAACTTATCATTTACATCTATAAATTTACCACGCTTAGGTATTAAACACGGTATTGTTACTAAAGAACAAACTGATTTAGATGGTTTCTTTGAAGAACTAGGAGAATTACTTGAATTAGTTAAAGATCAATTACTTGAAAGATTTGAAATTCAATGTAATAGAAGAATTTACAATTTTCCTTTCTTATTAGGGCAAGGTGTTTGGATGGATAGTGAGAAATTAAAGCCAACGGATAGATTAAGAAAAGTATTAAAGCATGGTACATTAACAGTTGGATTTATTGGTCTTGCTGAATGTTTAAAAGCATTAATTGGTAAGCATCATGGTGAAAGCCAAGAAGCGCAAGAATTAGGTCTAAAAATAATTACATTTATGAGAAATAAACTAGATGAATTCTCAGATAAATACAATTTAAACTTCAGTGTTATAGCAACACCAGCGGAAGGATTGTCTGGAAGATTCACTAGAATTGATAGAGCAATTTATGGAAAAATTAAAGGTGTAACTGATAGAGAATATTACACTAACTCATTCCATATTCCAGTTTATTATAATATTTCTGTAGCTAGAAAAATACATCTTGAAGCACCATATCATGCACAGACTTTAGGTGGGCACATTACTTATATTGAATTAGACGGTGATACATCAGCGAATGTTAGTGCTTTTGAAAGCATTATTAGGATGATGAAAGAAGCTGGTATTGGTTATGGAGCAATAAACCATCCAGTTGATAGAGATCCTGTTTGTGGGTATGTAGGAGTTATTGGTGATGTATGTCCAAAATGTGGACGTCATACAGGAGAACCAGTAAGTGTTGAAAAATTAAGAGAATTAGGCTGTGAATTAAAATAAAGGAGAAAAATATGAAGGATACTAAAATTGAGAAAACTGAACAAAAAGAAGAAAAGAAAATTGGTGACGGGATAGAATTTGAAAGAATTCGTCGTATTACTGGATATTTAGTTGGTACTGTAGACCGTTTTAATAATGGAAAACGTGCTGAAGAACACGACCGCGTTAAACATGATGTTTCAGGCGTAGCATAAGCATGAAGATTCGTTTGGCAGCGCCTATACAATATGATAGTATTGTAGATGGTGAAGGAATAAGAGCAGTTATGTGGACACAAGGATGCCCACATAACTGTCTAGGATGCCATAATCCAGAAACGCATGATTTTAACGGTGGTTTTGAAGTAGATACTAGTGAAGTTATAAAAGAACTACAAGAAAATTTAAGATATCAAGATGGTATAACACTTTCGGGTGGTGATCCATTTATGCAACCTAAAGCTGTTAGTGAAATTGCTAAAGCAATAAGTGAACTTAACAAAAATGTATGGGCTTATACTGGTTTTACATTTGAACAATTACTAGAAATGAGTAAAAAAAATAAATACATAATGGAGATTTTAAATAACATTGATGTTCTTGTAGATGGTAAATTTATAATTACTGAAAGAAGTATGGATTTATATTATAAGGGATCTAGGAATCAAAGAATCATAGATGTTAGAAAGAGTTTAAACTGTGATAAAGTAATACTTATTTCTAGGTATGCTAACGAAAAAAAATACGATAATATGATACAAAAAGAGGACTATATATTTGTTTAATATATAGTCTTTTTTGACATATGATATAGTATGAAAAGAAAAATAAGACTTAAAAAAAAGGTTTTCCACAGTAAAAAAATTAAAAAAGCAAATCTTTTAATATTGATATTACTCTTTTTAATGCTTGCTATAGTTTTTACACTTAGTCAAATAAGTGCAAAGATAACACCAATTTTAGTAAATTATGCAGAAATTGAAGTTAAAAAGTTAGCAACTATAGTAATAGGGAAAACAATTATAGACGAACTCTCTAGTGATTTAAGTACTGAATCATTATTTATTATAAATAAAAATGCTGAAAGCAATATAGAAACAATTGATTTTAATACTGTTACTGTTAATAAAATCTTAATTGCTTCAGGTACAGCTGTACAAATGAATTTAAAATATTTGGAAGCTGGAGAGTTGGATAAAATAAGTATAGGTAAAGAATCGTTAATTAATTATGATGAAGATTCATTAGAGAAAGGAATCATTTATAGAGTTCCAATGGGCGCTGTTTTTAATAACTCTTTTTTATCAAATCTTGGTCCGAAAATACCTATTAAATTTAACTTGATTGGAAATATTGCTACAAACTTAAAAAATACAATAACTAATTATGGAATAAATAATGCCTTAATTGAGACAGTTATGCATCTAAAACTATCAATAAGAGTAATTTTACCTATTACAGCCAAAGAAATAAGCATAGAATCAGATGTGCCTATATCAATAAAAATGATATCTGGAAAAGTACCTGAATTATATTTAAATGGTTATAATCAAACCTCGCCTACTTTAACTTTGCCGGTGGAATAAAATATCTATATGTGCTATAATTAAGCTAGAGGTGTTATTATGGCGAAGAAAAAAAGGGTAAGGGTAAAAAATGTATTTTTGCTTCTAGTTTTAATTGTTGTTCTAATTGGTGGAATCTTTTATGCGGGTAAATATATACTTACTAGAACTATTGGTATAATTATTGAAAAATCAGTTGACGCTTATATAGGTTCAACTACTCCCGATGTTCAGTTATATAATATAGATTATACTGAAGCAGATAAAATTATTAGAGGAACTAAAATAATTTTATATGATAAAGATGTTATTAAAGAAGTAGATGATGAGGAGCCAGTGACATATAAGAAAATCAAATACAATAAAGAAACATATTTAATTAATCCTGGTAGTGTTGTAAATACATATGAGGAGGCGGTTATGGAAACTAAAAAATATGTTAGAACAAATATAACAGTTTATGTAGATAGTGAAAAAGTAGATATTAAAGGTTCACTAAAAAAAGGCGTTATGTTAGATATAATTGGTTTTGATAAGCTTAATAAAGATGGAACTGTTAATATGTACAAAATTAAGAGTGGTGATATAGAAGGTTATGCTTATTCTAAATATTTAGTTGATACTTTAGAATTAGCAAATGCTAACTATGATCAAGATGGAATTTATAAAATACATGCAGGTAGAGGAGATAATCTAGGTGGTGGAAGTGCAGCTGATTTAGATTATTATCCAAATGAAAAACCAAAAATAGAGGGAAATGAAATGCCAACATATGCAAAAGCAATATATATGAATGCAGGAGTTGTTGGTAATGTTGATGCTTACATTCAGTTTGCTAAGAAATATGGAGTTAATGCCATTGTTGTAGATATCAAAGAAGATACTGTTCCGGGTTATCCTTCAAAAGTGATGCAGGAGTATTCACCAACTGCTTATGGTCGCGCCGCAAATAGCTGGGATAACTACAAGAATGCTATTGGAAAAATAAAAGATGCTGGAATATACGCCATAGGAAGAATTGTAACGTTTAAGGATAGTTATTATATCACTGACCATCCTGAGGCAGCAATTATTAGTACTTCTACTGGTAAGCCTTATTTACATAATGGTTCTTATTGGCCAAGTGCCTTTGTAAGAAATGTTTGGGAATACAATGTTAAATTAGCCATTGAAGCAGTAAGAGAAATGGGATTTAATGAAATACAGTTTGATTATATGCGTTTCCCTGATAGAACTAATTCAATTGAAAAGCAAGGATTAGTAAATATGAAAAACACATATGGTGAAAGCAAAGCACAGGCATTACAAAATTTCTTAATGTATGCTTGCGATGAAATACATAAAGCAGGTGCTTACGTTTCAGTAGATGTTTTTGGAGAAACATCAAACACTTACGTAACAGCTTATGGACAGTACTGGCCAGCTATTTCTAATGTAATTGATGCGATAAGTGCTATGCCATATCCAGATCATTTTGATGCAGGCCAATTTGGACTGCCAACTCCATGGACACAACCATATACTTTAATGAAATTATGGGCGACGCAAGCAGCTGGTAGACAAACTGAAATACCAACACCTGCTATCGCAAGAACTTGGATACAAGCATATAATGCTATTAAACCGCCATACAATGAATATGGTCCTTCACAAATAAGTGATCAAATTAAAGGATTAGTAGATGGTGGACTAACAGGTGGATTTATTACATGGAATAGTGGTTCTAATTTAGATAAATACAATAGTATAGCAACGGGGTGGTAATATGAAAAAAGTTAAAATTAATGAAGTTGATTATGAAGTAATAGAAAATTATAAAGATGCTCTAAGAATAGAAAATTTAAACGAAATGATGACTGACTACTTTGATGGATATGATTATATATTAGGAGATTGGTCTTATGGTAAACTTAGATTAAAAGGATTTTGTGATAAACAAAATAAGATGAGGAATAATTTAAATTCATATGAGAGTATAAAAGAATATATAAAAAATTACTGCTCATTTGAGTGTCAATATTTTATATTGAAAAAAAATATCTAATAATTTGACAAAATAGCCTTTTTCTTATAAAATAATTCCCGTGTAAAAAAAACACAAAAAAGGAGTAGTTTTATGAGTGTTTTTACTAAGGAATATAATAATTATCTAGAGACACTAATTACAATTTTCACTGTTGATAAAGGAAATTTGAGTGTTCTTCTAGTTCGTAAAAAAGATGAGCCATATAAAGGCTACTGGATTTTGCCAGGGAATATGCTAAAAAATACTGAAACTCTTGAAGATAATATTACAGATGCTGTACTTGATGATACTGGATTATTAAATGTTTATATTGAACAATGTTATACATTTAGTACATTAAAAAGAAATCCAGATGAGAGAGTTATAGCAACTTCTTTTATGGGAATAGTAGATAGTAAGAGTGCGGAAATAAAAAGAGAAGAAAGACCTGAAGTGGTTAGTGAATGGTTTTCTATAGATGCTATTCCTAAAATGGCTTATGATAATGAAGAAGTAATTAAAAGGAATGTAGAATATCTTAAAAAGAAAATTGTTAATAGTAATGTATTAAAAAGTTTATTTCCAAGTGATTTCACTCTTCCAGAACTTCAAAAGGTTTATGAACAAATTTTAGGTAAAAAACTAGATAGAAGAAATTTTAGAAAAAGATTTATTAGTTTAAATTTAATTGAAGATACTAATGAAAAAAATATTGGATGCAGTGGACGTCCAGCAAAATTATATAGATTTAAGGATGAAATCAAGCAAATAGATTTATTTTAAGGCGGTGGTATTATGAATAATAAAGGATTCGGAATTATAAATATTTTGATTTTTGCAATATTTGCAATATTAGCAATATTTGTATTTTATACTTTTGTAATGCAAATTGTAGGCATAATGCCATCTCGTCATATTCCAAACTATACTAATGAATACAGCAAATATTTCAAATCAGCTATTAGTAATGATGTAAGTTATATTTCTAATAATAATAGAATAGAAGAATATACTAGCTATGATGATATTGAAGATTCTACTGTTAATGCCACTAAAAGATATATAGTTGATTATTATTCAACATTATTCGATAATGATCCATTATATATAAATTTAACAACTTTACAAAGTTATGGGTATATAAGTACGATAATGGATATAAATAATAGTAGTACAGTTTGTACTGGCTATACAAAAGTTTTAAAAAATGGTAATAATGTAACTTATAATCCATATATAAATTGTGGCAGTAATTATACTACTGAAGGATATATTAGTAGATTAGATAAGTAAGGTCAAAACAGACCTTTTCTTTTCTAATAATAAAATAAAAAAAGTGTTGACAACTACTATATAAAATGTTAATATATTGTTGCATTCAACTAAAGGGTTTGCTTTGTGCAAACTTTTAATTAGTGTTGAAAAGAAACACCTGGATGTGTGTAAAGAGAGGAGGACAAAAAATGCCTACAATTAATCAATTAGTAAGAAAAGGTAGAACTGATAAGGTTAGAAAAAGTAAAGCCCCAGTTTTAGGAGTTGGATATAACAGTAAAGAAAAGAAACAAACTGATCAAAACTCTCCACAAAAACGTGGTGTTTGTACTCGTGTTGGTACAATGGCTCCAAAAAAACCAAACTCAGCTTTAAGAAAATATGCTCGTGTTAGATTAAGTAATGGAATGGAAGTTACAGCTTACATCCCAGGAGAAGGACACAATCTACAAGAACATAGCGTTGTTTTAATTCGTGGAGGACGTGTTAAGGACTTAATCGGTGTTCGTTACCATATAATTCGTGGTACTATGGATACTGCTGGTATCGACAAACGTCGTCAAGGCCGTTCAAAATACGGTTCTAAGAGACCTAAAGCAGCTAAATAATAAATTAAAAAATAGATATTAATTATAAACTGGAAGGAGGAATATTATGCGTAAAAGACGTGCAGTTAAAAGAGATGTTTTAGCAGATCCAATATATAATTCTAAATTAGTAACTAAGTTAGTTAACACAGTTATGTTAGATGGTAAAAAAGGAACTGCTCAAAAAATTCTATATAGTGCTTTTGATATGATTAAAGAGAAAACTGGTGAAGAACCTGTAGAAGTTTATGAAAAAGCAATGGAAAATATTAGACCAGCTCTAGAAGTTAAATCTCGTCGTGTTGGTGGTGCAAACTATCAAGTACCTATCGAAGTTAGAGCTGATCGTAGTAATGCATTAGCATTACGTTGGTTAGTTCAATACTCTCGTTTAAGAGGTGGACACTCAATGGCTGAAAACTTAGCTAATGAAATTATTGATGCATCAAATGGTGTTGGTGCAGCAGTTAAAAAGCGTGAAGATACACATCGTATGGCAGAAGCTAATAAGGCGTTCGCTCATTACCGTTGGTAGTATCAGAGAAAGGAAACTATTATGGCTCGTGAATATACATTAGAAAAAACACGTAATATTGGTATCATGGCACATATCGATGCAGGTAAAACTACTTGTACTGAACGTGTTCTATACCATACACATAAAATCCATAAAATAGGGGAAACACATGATGGTGCTTCTCAAATGGACTGGATGGCACAAGAACAAGAACGTGGTATTACTATTACTTCAGCAGCTACAACAGCTTTCTGGAAAGGTTATAGATTCAATATAATCGATACTCCAGGGCACGTAGATTTTACTGTTGAGGTTTCAAGATCACTTCGTGTATTAGATGGAGCAGTTGCTTTATTAGATGCACAAGCTGGTGTTGAACCACAAACTGAAACAGTTTGGCGTCAAGCTACTGAATTCAAAGTTCCTCGTATGATTTTCTGTAATAAAATGGATAAAATGGGAGCAAGCTTTGAATACAGTTTAAAGACAATAGATGATCGTTTAGGAGTAAACGCTAAAGCTATTCAATGGCCAATTGGTGCAGAAAGTGATTTCGATGGTGTAATTGATTTAGTAACCATGAAAGCTTACCATTTTGATGGAAAAGCAGAAGAAGATTATAAGGAAATCGAAGTTCCAGCTGAATTAAAAGATAAAGCAGAAATTAAGAGAAATGAATTAATTGAAGCAGTAGCTGAATATGATGATGAACTTATGAATAAGTATTTAGATGGTGAAGAAGTTTCAATTGAGCTTATCAAAAAAGCAATACGTAAAGGAACTCTTGCTGTTGAATTCTTCCCAGTACTTTGTGGTACTGCATTAGGAAACAAAGGTGTTAAATTATTACTAGATGCTGTAGTTGATTATTTACCTGCTCCAACAGATATCGAATCAATTAAAGGAACAGACTTAAATGGTAATGAAATTGTAAGACATCCTAGTGATGCTGAACCATTCTCAGCATTAGCATTCAAAGTTATGACAGACCCATTTGTTGGTAAATTAACATTCTTCAGAGTTTACTCTGGACATTTATCAAGTGGTTCATATGTTTTAAATGCTACTAAAGATGAGAAAGAAAGAGTAGGTCGTATCCTATTAATGCATGCTAATAACAGAAGCGAAATTTCTGATGTTTATACTGGAGATATAGCAGCTGCTGTTGGACTTAAGGATACTACAACAGGAGATACTCTATGTGATGAAAAGAATGCTTGTATTCTTGAATCAATGGAATTCCCTGAACCAGTTATCGAACTTGCTGTTGAGCCAAAATCAAAAGCAGATCAAGATAAAATGGGTATTGCTCTTCAAAAATTAGCAGAAGAAGATCCAACATTTAGAGCTAGTACAAACCATGAAACTGGTCAAACTATTATCGCTGGTATGGGTGAACTTCACCTTGATATCATCGTTGATAGAATGAAAAGAGAATTTGGTGTAGAAGCTAATATTGGTCAACCACAAGTATCTTACCGTGAAACATTAACAGCTACAGCTGAATGTGAAGGTAAATATATTAAACAATCTGGTGGACGTGGACAATATGGACATGTTTGGGTTAAATTCGAACCAAATCCAGATAAAGGATATGAATTCGTTGATGCAGTTGTTGGTGGTGTTGTTCCACGTGAATATATTCCAGTAACTGATAAGGGATTACAAGAAGCAATGAAAACTGGTGTTGTAGCTGGTTACCCTATGATCGACGTAAAAGCAACACTATTTGATGGATCATATCATGATGTTGACTCATCTGAAATGGCTTTCAAAGTTGCTGCAAGTTTAGCTTTAAAAGAAGCTAGAAATAAATGTAAACCTGTATTACTAGAACCTATTATGAAAGTTCAAGTAGTAGTTCCAGATGAATATCTTGGAAATGTTATGGGTGATATTACATCACGTCGTGGACGTCCACTTGGGCAAGAATCTAGAGGAAATGCTTTAGCTATTGATGCTATGGTTCCACTTTCTGAAATGTTCGGATATGCTACAAGTTTACGTTCAAATACACAAGGACGTGGAACTTTCACAATGGTATTTGACCATTATGAAGAAACACCAAGAAATATAACAGAAGCAATCATTAAGAAAAATGGTTCAAATAATAATTAGTTATAAAAATACTTGATAATTTTCATGTATTATTATAAAATATAATATGTAAGTAAAAAAAGAGGAGGAAATTTATATGGCAAAACAAAAGTTTGACCGTTCAAAACCACATGTTAACGTTGGTACAATTGGACACGTTGACCATGGTAAAACTACTTTAACAGCTGCTATATCAGCACATTTAGCTGGTAAATTTGGTAATGAAAAAGTAGATTTCGAAAATATCGATAAGGCTCCAGAAGAAAGAGAACGTGGTATTACTATTAATACTGCCCATATCGAATATAGTACTGAAAAGAGACATTATGCACACGTTGACTGCCCAGGACATGCTGACTATGTTAAGAACATGATCACTGGTGCTGCTCAAATGGATGGAGCTATCTTAGTTATAGCTGCAACTGATGGTCCAATGGCTCAAACTCGTGAACACATTTTATTATCACGTCAAGTTGGTGTACCAAAAATGGTAGTATTCATGAACAAATGTGATATGGTTGACGATGAAGAATTATTAGACTTAGTTGAAATGGAAATTCGTGAATTATTAACTGAATATGGATATGATGGAGATAACACTCCAATAATTCGTGGATCTGCTCTTAAAGCTCTTGAAGGAGATGCTGCTTGGGTAGGTAAAATTGATGAATTAATGGATGCTGTTGATACTTATATCGAAACTCCAGTTCATGATTTAGACAAACCATTCTTAATGCCAATCGAAGATGTATTCACTATCACAGGTCGTGGAACAGTTGTTACAGGACGTGTTGAAAGAGGACAACTAAAACTTAATGATGAAGTTGAAATCGTTGGTATTAAAGATACAAGAAAATCAGTTGTTACAGGAATCGAGATGTTCCGTAAACAATTAGATTATGCTGAAGCTGGAGACAATGCCGGAGTATTACTTCGTGGTATTGCTCGTGAAGACGTTGAAAGAGGACAAGTACTTGCTAAACCAGGAACTGTTACTCCACATACAAAATTCAAAGCTCAAGTATATGTACTTAGCAAAGAAGAAGGTGGACGTCATACTCCATTCTTCAGTAACTATCGTCCACAATTCTATTTCAGAACTACAGATGTAACTGGTGTTATCGAGTTACCTGCTGGTGTTGAAATGGTAATGCCTGGAGACAGTGTTGAAATGACTGTTGAATTAATTGCTCCAATCGCTATCGAAAATGGAACTAAGTTCTCAATTCGTGAAGGTGGTAGAACAGTTGGTTCTGGTAATATTTCAGAAGTTGTTAAATAATTAATAATTAAAAATAAAAAGGTACTATTTAGTACCTTTTTTTATTTGTCTATACATTGCATATTTTAAGTTATTAATAACTAATTCCAAATCACCGATATATTCTACAACACTGCAATTGAAATTAGTCTTAAACTGTACTAACCCATTGTAATTTGGGTTATCAATTCTAGGATCAGTTATTCCACCAAAATTAAACCTTTTGTAACCTAGTTTAGAATACTTTTCAATAATTTTCCAAATTATTAAGTGTTTAGCACTAAAGTTCCTAAATCTTTTATCAAAACCATCCATGAAAAGGAAAATTTCACTTCTATTTTTGGCAATTAATACTGATGATAGTACTAGACCATTAGGATAATCTTTTAAAAGGTTAGTTGCCTCTATTAATTTCTTTTTATATATTGCTATCTGTCTATCACAATCAATTTTTCTAGATAGTAATTTATTTGAATTATTTTTATTGTTTAAAACCAAATCATTAACTTCATTAACAATTCTTTCCTGTTCTTCATATGACTTTTTTACTAACTGTAGATATATTTTTGTATCTATCTTAGCATAGTAAAACTCCATTTTATCATGTTCATTAAAATATTTATAAGCGTCTTCAAAATAATTTATATCTCTAGAGTATTTATCTTTTGTCTCTTCATATAACAAATTTAATTCATTTGAATTGGCTCTGTATATTTTAATTCCTTGTTTTTCTGCTGATCTTATTTTTGTCTTATATTCTTTTTTTATATTTTTAAATAATGATTTATAGTCTATTGATATGTCAAGCATCGCTTCAAATCTTGGCTTATATGCCTCAAACTGTGTATTATAACCAAAATGATAATATCCTGCATCTTTTAAATTAGTAAATGCTTCATCATATTTAGGATTAGTTCCTACAATAATTCCTTTTGGATTCATAATATTTCTTACTATAATAGGTGATAACTTAACTGCTACTATATCTTTCTTGTTTAGGAATTTTTTTACTTCCCTAGTAAAGTTAGTTAGTAGTTGCTTATCATTATAATCTATTAAAAATCCTCTTGGAACATAAGCATAATTATATCCTTTTATTCTTTCAATTAGTAGTAAAGATGCTGATATTATTTTATCATCAACAAATGCACCAATAAATAAATAATTATATCCTTGCTTTTTCATAACAGCTGCATATTCAACAGTTTGATATACTGAGCTAAATGGATATGTTCCAACAAAATTTCTATATTCTTCTTCACTTATTTCTCTAATTATCATCAAGTTTCTCTCCTTTATGAAAGTTAATGTACCTTTATATAATTATATCAAAAAAATAGGGGATAAAGTAATAAAATTAACATTATTAAATATAATTATCTAGGTGATGAAAATGGACAAGGTTAAAATAGGAATTCCTCGAACTTTTTTTTATTATAGTGAAGGTAAATTTCTAAAGTATTTTTTTGAAGAACTAAATTTCGAAGTAGTTATATCTCCGCCTACAACTAATATGATTAAGGATTTAGGAATTAAATATTCTAGTGATGAAATGTGTACTTCAATGAAACTGTTCTTAGGTCATGTAGCATATTTGCAAGATAAATGTGACTATATCTTAAATATAAGAATGGATAACACTGGTATTAAAGAGCAAGGTTGTACTAATTATATATGTACTTATGATTTAATAAATAATATTTTTGATAAACAGATAATTAATATTACTATAGATCATTATAATTACCGAACTTTATATAAAGAACTATTAAAAATATTCAATAAGTTTAATGTTGATAAAAGGCAGATTAAAACAGCATATTTATTTTCAAAAATTAGAGTAAGTAAAGAAAATAAAAAAGAGATAATTACAAATACAAATAAATTATATAATCAAAAAAAGAAGATATTATTAGTTGGACATAGTTATAATTTATATGATGAATTTGTTGGTATGCCAATTGTAAAAATGTTTGATAATACAGGAGTTGATATCATATATTCAGATAAGTTTGATAGTGAAAAGACAAAAGAATTAAGTAAAATTATCTCAAAAGATTTATACTGGAAATATAGTAAAGAAAGTGCTGGAGCAGTAGAATTATCTAAAGACAATGTTGATGGAATTGTATTTATTTCATCCTTTCCATGTGCACCTGATTCAATGGTTAATGAATTAATAATAAGGAAAATAAAAATCCCATATTTAAATATTATAATTGATGATTTAAATTCTTTAGCAGGAATTGAAACACGAGTAGAAAGTTTTATTGATATAATTGGACAAAAATAAAATAGCATTTCCTCATATGGGTGATTATGCTGTTCCTGCTAAATATTTGTTAGGTAATATTCTAGATGCGGAAATTATAGATGTACCTAAAATAACTAATAAAACTGTTGAACTTGGAAATAGATATAGTCCTGATTTTATATGTAGTCCTTTTAAGTATACATTAGGGTCACTTATAGAAGGACTTGAAATGGGAGCTAATATTTTAGTGCAGTATGGTGGTGGATGCAGGTATGGTTATTATAGTGAATTGCAAAAACAAATTCTTAAGGACTTAGGCTACAAATTTACAATGATTAATCTTATTACTGCTGGCAAAACAGATATAAAAAGAATATATAAAGAACTTAGAAAAGTAAATAAGGTTAAAATAGTTAAATCTTCTTTTATAGCTTTAAATGCAGTATTAATGGTTAAATGTATGGATAAAATTGACGATTATATGAGAAAACATGCTGGTTTTGAAGTAGAAAAAGATAGTTTTAATAAACTAAAAAAATTATTTTTATCTGATTTAGCTAATACTAAAGGCATTATGAATACATATAAAATATATAAGGATTATGTAAAAAAGTTTAAAAACATTAAAATTAATAAGCCACCTAATCCGATAAAAATAGGTATAATTGGTGAACTTTATACCATAATGGAACCATATAGTAATTATAATATTGAAGAAAAACTAATTGCTAGTGGAATTGAAATAACAAGGTTTACTAATGTTGATTATTTATTATTTAAGAAAAAGTTATATATAAGGAAGATGCTTAAAAAAAGTAAGTTTATAAAAAATAAAATGGGCGCAGATGCTGCCGATAACATATGTAGGGCAGAAATTCTTTGTGAGGAAAATTATGATGGAATAATTCATATAAAATCATCATTTTGTACTCCAGAAATTGGAGCTATGCCAATTATAAATAAAATTTGTTCTAAAAATAATGTGCCTGTTTTATTTATGAGTTTTGATACTATGACAAGTGAAGTTGGCGTGAATACTAGATTAGAAGCTTTTATTGATATGTTAGAAATGAGGCATAAAAATGATTGACGGGTATATAGGAATAGATATAGGTTCAATATCTACTAAAGCAGTATTAATAGATAAAGAAAATAATATATTATGTTCCAAATACATATGGACTGAAGGAAATCCAATAAATGCTGTAAAAACATTAATTGGATATATAAAAGAACAAATGCCTAATAATATTTTAGTAAAAGGAATTGGGACAACAGGAAGTGCAAGAAAATTAATTGGGTTAATGGTAAGTGCAAATGTTATAAAAAATGAAATAACTGCACATGCTATAGGTACATTAAGCAAATACCCTGATGCTAAAACAATTCTTGAAATTGGTGGCCAAGATTCAAAAATTATTTTATTAGAAAATGGTATTATAAAGGATTATGCTATGAATACTCTATGTGCAGCTGGGACAGGAGCATTTTTATCTAGTCAAGCAAAACGATTAGGAATAGATGTAGAAGAATTTGGTGCATATGCATTAAGATCAAAATCACCTGCTAAAATAGCTGCAAGATGTACAGTGTTTGCTGAATCAGACCTTATTCATAAAGCGCAAGTTGGTTATAATAAAGAAGATATTATAGCGGGTTTATGTAAAAGTATAGTTTTAAATTATTTAAATAATATTGGTAAAGGTAAAAAAATAGAGGCACCAATTGTATTTCAAGGTGGTGTAAGTAAGAATATTGGTGTTAGAAAGTATTTTAAAGAAGTATTAAATGAAGATATTATTGTAGATAAAGATAGTCATTTAATGGGGGCTCTTGGTATAGCGATATTATCAAAAAAAAGTGTATGTAATAAAATCTATGATTTAAATATAAAAGATATTAGTTTTACAACAAAAGGAAAAGAATGTAGTGGTTGTTCAAATAACTGTGAAATATTAAATATATATAAAGAAAATGAACTAATAGATACATGGGGAAGTAAATGTGGAAAGTTTACCAAATAAGAGGAAATAAGTTTATATGTGGATATAATATATATTGAAAGCGATTGACAAGAAAAAGAATATAGTGTATAACTAAATAGCAAAGGAAGTGGATTATGTCAAAAAACTTGGTAATAGTGGAATCTCCACATAAAACAGGTCCAATTGGTAATTATCTTGGTAAAGACTATAAGGTAGTAGCATCAGTAGGACATATAAGAGATTTATCTACAAAAGGTAAATTTGGTTTTGGAGTGGATGTTGATAATAATTTTAAACCTGATTATGTAAATATAAAGGGCAAGAAAAAAGTAATAGATGAATTAAAAAAAGAAGTTAAAAAATCTGATTTTGTATATCTAGCTACTGACCCTGACCGTGAAGGAGAAGCTATATCATGGCATTTATATGATACACTTGGGTTAAAAGAAGAAAATTATGACCGTGTTGTGTTTAATGAAATAACAAAAGGCGCTGTAACAGATGCCTTTAAACATGCGCGTAAGATAGATAGAAATTTAGTTAATAGTCAAGAAACAAGAAGAATTCTTGATAGAATAATAGGTTTTAGGTTAAGTAAACTTATTCAATCTAAAACTTATGGTACTAGTGCAGGACGCGTTCAAAGTGTTGCTCTTAAGCTAGTAGTAGATCGCGAGCGTGAAATAGAAGCATTTATAACAGATGAATACTGGACTATAACTGCTAAATTTAACGATTTTGATGCTGAACTGTTTAATTATAATAATAAAGATATTGAGATTAAAGATGAAGTACAAGTAAATGATATATTAGGAAAGTTAACTAATGTTTTTAAGATAGAAAATGTTGATAAAAAGGAAAAGAGTAAAAAATCAAAACCTGTTTATACGACAAGTACAATGCAACAAGATGCTTCAAATAAACTTAATTTTAATGCAAAAAAAACAATGAGTGTTGCGCAAAAGTTATATGAAGGTATTGATATATCTACAGAAACTGTAGGTTTGATTACTTATATGCGTACTGATTCTATACGTATTAGTGATGATTTCATAAAAAGTACTTATGGCTTTATAAAAGCTAAATATGGTGAAGATTATGTTGGATATGTAAAACAAGGCAAGAAAAAAGAAAATATCCAAGATGCTCATGAGGGTATTAGACCTACTGATATTAATAGAACACCAGAATCACTAAAAAACTATTTAACAGCAGATGAATACAAACTATATAAAATGATATATTATCGTGCTTTAGCTTCTTTAATGAAAGATGCTAAAACACTTAATACTACTGTTATACTAGATAATAATAATTATCAATTTAAAGCAACAGGACAAATTGTAGTATTTGATGGTTATTTAAAAGTATATAATGATTATGAAGATACAAAAGATACTGTCTTACCACCTCTTGAAACATATAAGTCTAATGTTTTAGTTTCAAATGAGATAGAAAAAGAACAACATTTTACTAAGCCTCCTGCAAGATATACAGAGGCAAAATTAATTAAAGAGATGGAAGAACTTGGAATAGGTAGACCTAGTACTTATGCTCAAACCATGACGGTAATAAAAGATAGAGGATATGTTACTATTGTAGACAAAAAATTTATTCCTACTCAAATTGGTATTGAAGTAACTGATAAACTACAAGAAAGTTTTAGTAAACTAATAAATGTGGAATACACAGCTAATATGGAAAATGACCTAGATAAAATATCTGAAGGAAATGCTGTTTGGTTTAAAGTACTTGAAAATTTCTATAATCAGTTTGAACCATCAGTAAAAGAAGCTTTTGATAAACTTCCAAAGAAAGAAGCAGAAAAAGTAGGCGAAGATTGTCCATTATGTAGCCATCCTCTTGTTAAAAGGAAGGGTAAATATGGAGAATTTGTAGCTTGTTCAAATTATCCTGAATGTAAGTACATTAAACAAGAAGAAAAACAGGTAGTTGAAATATGTAAGTGTCCTAATTGCAATGAAGGAATGATTATTGAAAAGAAAAGTAAAAGAGGTAAAATCTTTTATGGATGCAATAACTATCCAAAATGTAAAACAGCATACTGGGATATGCCTACCGGTGAAAAATGCCCTAATTGTGGTAAAATGCTTACTAAGAAAAAAGATATAATAAAATGTAGTGAATGCGATTATCAAAAATAATCGTTTTTCTTTGGAAAAAAGGCTAAAAAATGATATAATGGTAAAGTATAGGAGGTAAGGTATGGAAATAAGTGAACTTATAAATATATATAATACATATCTGTCTCAAAGTGATGAATTATGGAGGTCACTTTGAACCTGAAGAACGAGTAAAAAGAATACAGGAATTGCAAGCTATTATGGCTGCACCTGATTTTTGGAATGATAAAAAGAGTAGTGAAAAAATAATAAATGAACTTAATAGTTTGCAAAAAACACTAGATGATTTAAAAGAATTACGTACTAAAATTAGTAGTAATATTGAGTTGCTAGAGGTCTTGAAAGATGAAAATGATGAGGAAATAAAAAATTTACTCTTAAATGATTCAATTGAAATAAATGAGGAATTACAAAGACAAAAAGTAATTATTTACCTAAATAATTCTTATGATAAAGAGAATGCCATAGTTGAAATTCACCCTGGAGCAGGTGGAACTGAATCATGTGACTGGGCAAATATGTTATATCGTATGTATACTCGTTATTTTGATAAAAAAGGTTATAAGTATGAAATAATAGATGAACAAGCAGGCGATGAAGCAGGCATTAAGAATGTAGTCATCTTAGTTAAAGGGCTTTATGCTTATGGATATTTAAAGTCTGAAAAGGGTGTTCATAGGTTAGTTAGAATTTCGCCATTTGATTCAAACTCTAGAAGACATACTTCATTCGCGTCTGTATCTATTTCACCTTTTTTTGAAGATACAGATATAGATATTGAAATTGATGACAAAGATATAAGAATAGATGTATATCGTTCTACTGGAAGTGGTGGGCAAGGTGTTAATACAACCGATAGCGCAGTAAGAATAACACATCTACCTACAAAAATAGTAGTTACATGTCAAAATGAACGTAGTCAAATTCAAAATAAAGAAAAGGCTATGGAGGTTTTAAGAAATAAACTATATGAATTAGAACTAGAAAAGAAAAATAAAGAATTACAAGATTTAAAAGGAACAGTAGATGATATAAACTTTGGTTCACAGATAAGAAGTTATGTAATGTGTCCATATTCAATGGTCAAAGATCACCGTACTAATGCAGAAACAAGTAATGTATCAAAAGTACTTGATGGAGATTTAGATATGTTTATTAATGAGTACTTAGTGAGAGGAAGATAGTATGTTGTTTTTTAAGAAGAAAAATGAAGAAAGTATTATTAAAATTATCTATAAGAAAGATCGATTAAAAAGAGGTTTTTCTTTTGTAATAGGTGTATTGATTGTTGCATTAGCCTTTAATATATTTATGTTGCCAAATAACATTGTTTATGGTGTAAGTGGTCTAGCAGTAATATGTAAAAAACTATTTGGTTTGGATGTATCATTTGTAATTCTAGTTGGTTCTGTAGTATTACTTATTATGAGTTTCATCCTTATGGGAAAAGAAAAAACATCTAAAACTGTAATAGGTTCACTTATGTATCCTTTATTTGTTAAAGCTACAGAGTGGGTTATTCCATATGTTGATTTAGGTAATACAGAGCCACTGCTTCTTGCTTTATTTGGCGCAGCAATAAGTGGGTTTGGTATGGGACTTATATTTAAATCTGGATATACAACAGGTGGTACAGATATATTAAATCAAATAGTCTCAAAATACTTTAAAATGTCTATTGGTAATTCAATGTTTTTCACTGATGGCATTATAATATTAGGAAGTTTATTTGTATTTGGTTTAGAGAAATTTTTATATTCAGTTGTATCAATAAGTGTTATAAGTTATATGGCAGATAAAGTTATTCTTGGAATTTCACAATCAAAAACTTTTTATATAATTACATGTCATGAAACTGCAGTTAAAAAATTCATCATGGATAATTTAAGCCATGGAATAACTGTAATAGATGCACGTGGTGGTTATACTGGTAATTTTCAAAAGATGATTATGTGTACAATCCCTACTAAAGACTATTTTATATTGGAAGAGGGTTTGCATAGTATTGATCCAAATGTTTTCTTTATGGTAACTGATGCATATGAAGTATCGGGTGGATCAATAAGATAAGTAGGAAAAGAGGTTGAATATATGGATCTAATAAGAATGAAGAATGTTAAGAAAACATATAAAACAGGTACTACTGCTTTATATGATTTAACTCTTAATATTGAAAAAGGTGAGTTTGTTTTCGTAATAGGACATACTGGTTGTGGAAAATCAACACTAGTAAAAATGTTATATCGAGAAGAGAAACCAGATAGCGGAAGTATCAATGTAGGTGGTATTGAAGTATCAAAACTTAGAAATGGAAAAGTTTATAAATTAAGAAGAAAAATAGGAGTAGTTTTTCAAGACTTTAAATTGCTCCCTAAATTAACGGTATATGAGAATGTTGCTTTTGCTTTAGAAATATTTGGCGCAACTAAAGATGAAATATATGAAAAAGTAATAAAGGTTCTTGATTTAGTTGGTTTAAAAGGAAAGGCAAGAAATTATCCGGATGAATTATCTGGTGGTGAACAACAAAGAGTTGCAATAGCAAGGGCAATAGTTAATGGTCCAAAACTTCTAATATGCGATGAGCCTACCGGTAATTTAGATGAAAACACTAGTATGGAAATTATGCGTGTACTTGAAGAAGTAAATCGCATGGGAACAACAATAATAATGGTTACCCATTCAACAGAAATTGTTAATAAACTTAAGAAACGCGTTATATTACTTGATACAGGAAGATTATTAAAAGATTATCCAGAAGGGACTTATGTGCATGAAAGTATTTAGAATTTTTGGACGAAATATCAGAGACTCTATAAAAGGAGTAATAAGAAACTTTTCATTATCACTTGCCTCAATTTCCTGTATTACAATAACTCTTATCGTTGTTGCTATCGCAATGCTATTAACATATAATGTAAATAATTTTGCAACTAATGTAGAAAAGGATGTAACTATTGTAGTTTTCATGAATGTTGACATAACTGCTGAGCAGACTGATGATGTTTTAGAGAAAATTAAACAAATTGATGGTATAGAAAGTTATACTTATCAGTCAAAAATGCAAATTGCAGAAGAAATGATGTCTGAATCTGATGTTTTTGAAAACATAATGTCTGATTGGACAGAAGAAACAAGTCCACTACAGCCAACTTATCAAGTAAAAGTCAAAAATATTGATGACATTGGATCTATCGCTAAGAGAATTGAAAATATAGATTATGTTGAAACTGTAAAATACGGCGAAGGAATGATAGAACAACTAGTTTCTGTCTTTGAAGTAGTTAGACAAATAAGTATAGGAATAGTAATTGCTCTTATTATAGTAACTGCATTCTTAATAACTAATACAATAAAAATAACAATTTTCTCAAGAAAAAATGAAATAGACATAATGCGTTTAGTAGGTGCATCAAATATCAATATAAAAATTCCTTTTATATTGGAAGGTTTGGTACTTGGAATATTAGGATCAATAATTCCTATTATACTTACAACTTATGGATATGATGCTCTATATAAAAACTTTGATGGCGAATTATTTTCATCATTTATTAAACTAGTTAATCCAACACCATTTATTTATGAACTATCAGGATTGTTAGTTGCAATAGGAATAGCAGTAGGTATGTTTGGTAGTTGGAGAGCTGTTAGAAAGCATTTAAAGATATAATGTCAAAAAGAGAAAAAATATTAATAATAATTGTCCTTTTAGTAGCAATAATACCAATTGTTATTAACGAAATTAAGATAAGACCTAAATTAAACTTAATTAATGATGTTAAGAAAATATTAAAAAATATTGATACCTATAAATTTTCGGATGAAGATTTATCAGAAGAGTACATAATTGATAATGGTTATACTATAGATGGTAAAGATTATAAGGTTAATGGATATGGAGTTATATTTATTGATAAAAACAATTCTGTTTTCTTAAACCGAAATGGCATGTGTGCTATGAAATTACCTTATTCTGAAGAAGTTATGATTCAGTATGAAGAGTGCCCTGTATATCGTATGTTTAATGGAATTAAAACACCAATTTCTACCAAAGATTCAGGGTTATATCAAGAAAACAACTCTTATATCTATAAAGGAAATGATTTAAGTAATTATGTTATTTATAATAATGATTTATGGAATATATTAAGTTTTGAAGATGGAAATATGAAAATTATTAAAAGCACTTATGATAAAATTCCTTTTGATAGTATTGAAGACTTATATTCAAAATTAAATGAGAAGTATTCAAAGTTATTAAGTGATGAAATGATTTTAAATAGTTCATGGAATATAGAGAATATTGATACTAACAACAAGAATTTAGTTAGTATTGATAAAAAAATTACTTCAAAGATTGGAATACTAAGTATTGGTGATTATCTAAATAGTTTAATATGTAGATATGACAATAATAACAATACTATAAATATAAGCGAATCTTCTTATTTAAGTAAAGAAATGGTTATAAGTACTAATAATGCATATATAAACAATAATGCAAATGTTTACCTAAATAGTAGTAATAAAATAGAAAAAGTATATCCGGTAATAATATTATCAAAAGATGCTATCTTTAATTCCGGAAGTGGAACAAAAAAAGATCCATATAAACTAAGAGAAACAGATTAATCTGTTTCTTTTTCATATATATAAATATATTTCATATAATTATATGGGTGATATTATGTATAAAAAAGGAGATCTTGTTACAAGAAGTTCTTATAATAACGATACTGTTTTTACCATCATAGAGATAGATGAAGATGAAGATATTTATTATTTGAAGGGTGTTCATGTCAGGTTATATGCCGATGCAAACTATAGTGATTTAGAGAGATATAAAGAACAAGAAAAGAATGATGAAGAAAAGGAAATAATATCACGTATCAAAAAAGAATTAAATTTAGATCGTGATGATTACTTTTATCTCCCAGGTAAAATTCTTCATATTGATGGCGATAGGGACTATATGGAAAAATGTTTAACATATTATAAAAAAGTCGGGTTGATGGCAATAGGCAAAGTTGAAAAAGAAGATACTGTTCCTGAAAAAATATGTCAATGGATTAATGAATATAAACCAAGTATAGTTGTAATCACTGGCCATGATGCTTACTATAAAAGAAAAGGAAAGCAAACTAATTTAGAAGCCTATAGAAATAGTAATAACTTTATTGAATCAATCAAAGCTGCTCGAAGTATTGAAATGAGTCATGAAAAATTAATAATCATAGCTGGCGCATGCCAATCAAACTATGAAGAGTTAATAAAAGCAGGTGCAAACTTTGCATCAAGTCCTAAAAGAATAAATATACACGCTCTGGATCCTGCCATTATTGCTAGTTTAATGGCGCTAGCTGATTGTAATAAAGAAATAGATATAAAGAAAATTTTAGAAAACACTACAAGAGGATCAAATGGGATGGGTGGAATTAAAACAAAAGGTACTATGTATATAGGGTATCCTAGATAGGAGATAGATGAACATAGATATAATCAAAGAGGAGTTAGAGAACAATATAGGTAGAGAGGTATATATAAAATACAATTTAGGTAGGAATAAGATAGAAAAATATAATGCTGTTATAAAAGAATTATATAATTATATATTTATAGTAGAAATAAAAGATACAAGTGAATTAAAATCCTTTATGTATAGTGATATTATAACAAATACAATTAAAATATACTATAAGTAAATTAACTACGAGTGAATAAAATGAAAAAAAGATTGATTTTTGTAATTTAATGTTATACAATAAAGTTGTAGTATAATCGAGAGGAGAGATAGACTTGAAAATAACATCAGTAAATGTTCGCAAAGTCGAAAAGGAAGATTCAAGAATGAAGGGAATAGCATCTGTCCTACTAGATGATAGTTTTGCTATTCACGATATTCGCATAATTGAAGGAGACAATGGCTTATTTATAGCAATGCCAAGTCGCAAAACAGCAACGGGTGGTTATCGTGATATAGTGCACCCAATAAATCCGGAAACTAGAAAAGAATTTGAAGATGCAATTTTAGAAGCTTATAAAAAAGAAGCATAAACTCGTTAACGCGAGTTTTTTTCATATTATCGCATATTTGAGCATATAATTTATTAGGTGATAATGTGGACAAGACTGATATAATATCAAATTATAATCATAATATAACAATAAATGAAAGAAAGAATATTGTTATATCAGGAGTAAAAAAGATTGATAGCTTCGATGATGAAGAATTCCTTTTAGAAACATCAATGGGATATTTAATAATAAAGGGAACTTCTTTAGAAATAATTAAACTAGATACATATCAAGGAAATGTTTCAATAAAAGGTAAAGTCAATAGCCTAAGTTACTTAGAAAATAATAAAAAAGAAAAAGAAGAAAGTATGTTTAATAAATTATTTAAATGATGCCTTTAATAACACAAATAAAATTAGCCATTTTTTCTTTTTTATTTGGTATTTTCTTTGGGTTAATGCTTGATATAAACAGTAAGTATATAAATAGTAAACGTAAAGTATATAAGATTATATTCACTATATTCTTCATGCTTTTTCATGTATTACTATATTTTTGGGTTTTACAAAAGATAAACAGTGGCATTTTACATTATTATAGTTTTATTTGCATTTTAATAGGAATTCTTGTTCAGAACTTTATTGTTAAAGCACTAAAAAAATGATATACTTAATTAATGATAGGAGGTAATAGTATGAATAAAAAAAGAGTAAGTAAAACTGTCAAACGTAGATTGACATTACTAGGCCCAATTTTTATTGGAGTCTTTGTTATTTGTACTATTACTATTTTTACTTACATATATAAAATTCAAACTTTAAGAGATGAAAAAAATAAACTTAATGAACAACTTGAAAAATTAAAAACAGATGAAAAGGAGCTTAGTAATGAAATTAGTAAATTAAAAGATCCTGAGTATATCGCAAAATACGCAAGAGAGAATTACTATTATACCAAAGATGGCGAATATGTAATAAAGATAGAGGAAAAAGAAGAAACAGAAACAGTCAGTGAAGTTGAAAATAATAGAGTATATTATATTTTAGCATTAGTAATATTCATATTAGTTGCTCTTGTAGTATTCATAAGATTAAAGTTAAAAAAAAGGAACAAGTAATTGTTCCTTTTATAATTTAATATCGGTTTTATTTTTGTTAATTTCTTTACCATCAAAATAATTTCTTACTTTAAATTTGCAGATTAATCCAATAATATTTGAAGGGAAGGATTTAACTAATTTATTATAATCTGTAATAATGTCATTATAATATTTTCTTAAAGCTGCAATTTCTGCTTCTGTTTCATTTATGCTTAATTCAATTTTCATAAATCCTTCACATTTTTTTAAATCTCTATATTCTTCTTTATACTTATTAAATTCATTGATTGCATCATAAATTTTTCTATCTAAATCAAAATTAGTTAACTTTTGAGAACGCAAGTCAGATAAATCTTCTAAAACTTTTTTCTCATCAGTGTTTGATTTAATTACACCTATAGACTTATTAAGTAAATCATATCTTTTTCTTAAAATAGAATCTATGTTTGCCTCTGCTTCATTAATTCTTATTATGTAGTTTTGAAATCTATTGAATGTGTTTATTTGCCAAATCATTATAATACATAAAATTACAATGATGAAAATAAATGTCATAATTATGTCCATATTTTATCACCATTGTAATTATATCAAATATTATTTAGTTTTTCAATTAATAGGAGTAAATTCACTACTATAATTTATTTTTTCATCAAATTCTATGTAATCAACATATATCATTCTAATAAGAGTCCATTTTCCTGTAGTAGGATTACTAACTATAATATGATCTCTACCCGCTTCTTCGATAATTCCAGAAAAAGCTTTACTTTTTTGTTCTGGTGCTGCATCAGCATATGAAGTATAAACAACTACCTTTTTACCTTTATTTAATCTTAGTATGTTTTCAATATATGACTGTTCAAATGGAGCATCATATGTGTAAGCAGGAGGCATACTTTGTTGGTTTGGAGATATATTGTTACCACTGTATAATGGACTGCCTGGGAAAACAGCATTATTAAAATTATTATTCATATAATCATCCTTTCTGTAAATTATATTAAAAAAGGTTGTTTTTATGCCTACAAATATTATTGTTATGGTATAATTTTAAAGGAGGTAATAATATGCAAATAACAGTAGGTGTATCAAATAGACATGTTCATTTAACAGAAGAAAGTTATAAAAAATTATTTGGCGATACTCCTCTTGAGAGTATAAAGGAACTAACCCAACCTGGCCAATTTTCTAGTAATCAAAAAGTTATATTAAAAACTGCTAAAAGTACTATTGATAATGTAAGAATACTTGGACCACTTAGAAATTACAATCAAATTGAGATTTCTAAGACTGACGCTTTTAAATTAGGAGTTAATCCACCAGTTAGAAATTCTGGAGATTTAGCTGCAAGTGAAAAAATAACTTTAGTAGGTCCAATGGGAGAAGTTGATCTTGATGAAGGTTGTATAATAGCAACTCGTCATATTCACATTACTCCAGACCAAATGAATGAATTTGGTTTTACAGGTCTTACTAAAGTTAAGGTTAAACTTAATGGTGAAAAGGGTGGCATTATTGATAATGTTTACTTGAAAGTAGATAAGGAAAGTTTTTTTGAACTTCACATTGATACAGATGATGCAAATAGCCATTTAGTAAATCAAGGAGACAGTTGTACAATAATTTTAAATGACCAAAATTAGTATTTGTGATAGATGTAAAGGAATAAATTCTATAAGTCTAATAAAAAAAATAAAAGAATTGTTTCCTAATGCTGAATTTGAAATAGGATGTAACAACATGTGTGGTATTGGTAGATCAAAGGTAGTAGTTATAATAAATAATAAACCTTTAATTTCTGATACTGAAGAAGAACTTTTAAACAAGATAAAAAAAGAGAGCAATATTTTGAAATGAACATTTTAAAGTTCAAATCAATATGTTTCTCTCTTTTTTATTTATTAATTCATATTTAAGTATCATTCTTGCTTAATAGTCGGAATTAAATCATCAAGTTCTGTTTCTGTAATACTTGGTTCAGTCCCTTTTATATAATATAGCATTACTGATTTTTGATCAGAAGAGGTCACTATATCACCAGTTATAGGATTAACAAGTGAACCTACTACATTACTAGGCATATCATACCAAGTAGCGTCCTTATCGCTAAAGTATGATTCAATTGTGTCTGCCCAAATATTCTTTATATCACTACTAACATTTGTAGGAATTTTACTATTGTCATCATATCCGGTCCATATTCCCATAACAATATTACTATTATATCCAAACACTAAAGCGTCAGAATCTGTTGACCCTGTTTTCATAGAGTATTTATTAGTCAGTTTGGCTGCAACATTTAAGCATGTTGGATAATTATAATCAATAAAATTAGATGAATAGCAATTAGAAAGAAGTTCATTTACTATATAAACTATACTTTTACTTAAGATAGCTTCTTTAGTTTCTTTATATTCATAAAGGATATTACCACTAGCGTCTTCAACTTTTTCAATTAAGTGAGGAGTGATCTTATAACCATAACTTGCTAGGGATGAATATGCTGTAATCATTTCCATTAAATTTATATTTGATGTTCCTAGTGCTAGTGAAGGAATTTCTTGTAAGTCACTAGTTATACCAACACGTTTAAGCATATTAACAAGCGTCTCTTCACCTAGAAAAAGATGTGTTTTAACTGCAAAAACATTGTCAGAATAGGCTAGTGCAGCAGCTAGTGTTATTTCTTTATTAGGATATATATCACCAAAATTACTTGGACTATATGTTTTATCATTTGAAAAAACAAACGTTGTTTTAGAACTATTAAAAGTTGTAGAGGCAGTAAAACCATTCTCAATTGCTGCATAATATAAAAATGGTTTAAAAGTTGATCCAACTTGTCTTTTTGAAGATATAGCCCTATTATATTCACTTTTTGAGTAATCTGTACCACCTATTAAGGCAAGCACTTTTCCATCATTAGGATCTGCTACTATGCTTGCAATTTGAAGTTTATCATCAGTAATATACTGATCAATATATTTCTCCAATTCAAGTTGTAATTTTAAATCTAAATTTGTGTATATCTTTAAACCACCAGTATCAATTAATGAATCTGGTATAGTATCAATTTTTTTTAATTCTGCCATTACAGCATCTTGATAATACATTAATGTGCTAGAATCATTTGATTTGAGTTTTCCAATATAAGTTAGTTCTTCATCATAAGCTGCATTTTTCTCTTCCTCTGTTATATATTTATTTTTGACCATTGAGTTTAAAATAATAAGTTGTCTACTTTTGGCATTATCAATATTAGTTATTGGGGAATAATAACTAGGGGATTTTGGAATTCCTGCTAATATAGAGGCCTGAGATAATGAAAGTTCACTAGCACTAATTCCAAAGTAATAATAACTAGCATTTTCAATTCCATATATTCCACCATAATTTATCGTATTTAGATATCCCTCTAATATTTCTTCTTTGCTATAGTGAGTTTCTAAATTTATCGTAATCCATGCTTCTTCAAATTTTCTTTTCCATGTCTTTCCAAAATCTAAAAATAAATTTTTGGCATACTGTTGTGATATAGTGGAAGCACCTTGACTTTTTTTGCCAGTTTTTGCGTTAACATATAAAGCTTTTACTATTCTTAAATAATCAAATCCAATATGTTTATAGAAATTTTTATCCTCTATTGAAATAGTAGCATTTATTAAATTTTCAGATATATCATCTAAACTTACCCAGTTATTATTATATCCAGAAAATACTTCTCCACTACTATCGTACATTGAATAACTATTAGCTGATTGGATATTTAGTTTATTAGACATTTTAGCATATACATATATTCCAATATAGACAATAACTAAAAATAGACTTAGTATAATTCCCCATTTTATAAATTTTTTTACTATTTTCATATTATCACCTTACCTTTATTTAGTATTGCTTAAAAATATGAAAATATAAGTGCAATTTAATAAAAGATATGCTATAATTACATGCAAGAGAAACAGAGATAATTTAAGTAGAAATATGGTGATAAAATGGCAAAAATCAATCTTAGAACAAGCTTATATAACAAGACAGATAATAAGTATTTTAATAATGAAGTAGTAGCTATTTTAGATGATAAAAAGACTATAAAATATTTAGATAGAAATGTTACTGTGTCTATTGAAAAAAAAGAAAATGGAATTAATATTATTCGGCGATCAGATGATTATGAAATCCATTTGCCACTTGAAAAAGGGAAAAAAACAAAAGGATTTTATAATGTAAAACAATTAGGAATCTTAGATATGGAAGTAGAAACAACTAGTATTACTATCGGAGACAATACTCTAAATGTTGAGTATACAATGATTTTAGACAAACAATCTATTTCAGAATTTAAGTTTTATTTGGAATATATGTAATTAGGAGAGATAACATGATAATAGAAAAATTAGAAAATATAATAAAGGAATCGTTCATAAAATCAGGATATGAGGTAGAAACTGTTAGAGTAATAAAATCAAATCGTCCTGATTTATGTGATTATCAATGTGATGATATATTTAAATTAACGAAAATATATCATCAAAGTCCTATTGAAATAGGAGAAAAAATAACAAAAGAAATAAATGATAGTCAAAATTTTAATGAATACTTTGAAAAAGTAGACTTTGTGAAACCAGGATTTATTAATATTACAGTAAGTAATAGTTTTATCAATAGATACTTAATGCAAATGGCAAATGATATTAAGTCGATATTATGCCTTCCTGAAAAAAAAGAGACTTTTGTGGTTGATTTTGGTGGAGCTAATGTTGCAAAACCACTACATGTTGGGCACATGAGAACTATTTTAGTTGGAGAAAGTGTATCAAGAATAATAAGATTTTTTGGACATAAGACTATTGGGGATGTTCATTTAGGAGATTATGGATTACAAATTGGTCAAGTTATTTATGGGATACTTAGGGATGGAAAGAGTATAGATGATATTAACATAAAATATCTTGATAAAATATATCCTGAAATGAGTGGTATTTGTAAAGAAAATGAGGATATTAAAGCAGAGTGTGCTGAAATAACAAAAGAACTTCAAGATGGTAATTTAGAATATACTAAACTTTGGAAAAAAATACTTGAGGTATCAGTTCAAGATATTAAGAAAAATTATGACTATTTAGGAGCTAATTTTGATCTTTGGTTAGGTGAAAGTGATTCTTACAATTATTTAGAAAAATTAGAAAGAATATTTAGTAATGAAGGGATTTTATCTGAAAGTGAAGGAGCAGTCATTGTAAATGTTTCTAAACCAGAAGATAAAAAAGAAATACCACCACTTCTATTTAAAAAAAGTAATGGTGCATACTTATATGCTTCAACAGATTTAGCTACTATACTTCAAAGAAAAGAAGATTTTAATCCTGATCATATTTTGTATGTAGTAGATAATAGGCAAGCTCTACACTTTGAACAAGTATTTAGGGCAAGTGAATTAGGAAAACTTACGCCATACAGTAGTTTAGAGCATTTGGGTTATGGAACTGTTAATGGTTCTGATGGTAAGCCTTACAAAACAAGAAATGGTGATAATCCAAAGTTAGAAGGTTTGTTTGACACAGCTAGAGAAATATTTATTAGTAAAAAAGAAAGTAATAAGGATATGTCAAGAGAAGATGTAGACAAAATAGTCAATTCTATATTAAAATTTGCAGATTTACAAAACTCTCGTGATAAAGATTATATTTTTGATTTAAATAAGTTTTCAGATGTTTCTGGTAAAACTGGTCCTTATATTTTATACACATATTTAAGAATTAATAAGATACTTAAGGAAGAAAAATTAGATAATAATTTAACAAATAGCATATATAATAAATATGATCGTGATTTAAGAATGGAATTGCTTAATTATGTAAATGCTGTAGAAATGGCTTTTAATGAAAGAAAACCTAATTATGTTGCAGAGTATGTTTACAATTTGTGTGTAGCTAGTAATATATTCTATCAAAACAATCATATTGCTAATATGGAAGATAAAATAAATAAGAATGATTGGCTATATATTTTAACAATATCAAATAAAATAATTAAAGAAATGCTTTATTTATTAGGTATTGAAATACCATCAGTAATGTAGTGGTATTTATTTAACAATAATGCATATTATATAACTGTCAAAAAAAAGTATTGACACACATGAAAAATGTGGTAGAATTAAATCTGGCGTATATATTGTAGGAGGATTTTATGAAAATAGAAGATATGACAAAATCTGAGTTAGAATTACTTTCTAATTGTGATTTAACAGCCTTGTTATTAAAAGAAAATAAGAAGCCAATGAATACACCAAGTATATTCAAAAAAATATGCTCATTGTTAGGTTATACTGATCAAGAGTATACAGATAAAATTGGCGAGTTTTATACTTCATTAACTACAGATAAAAGATTTATTCTATTAGATACAGTTGAATGGGATCTAAGAGATAATCACGCTGTAAAAATTAGTGTTGACGATGATGAAGAAGAGGAAATCGAAATAGATGAATATGACGAAGAGGACGAAGAAAATGTCGATGTAGAAGAAGATCCAGAAGATATTGAGGAACCTCTAGAAGATGATGATTTAGATATTGACGATGATGAAGACATCGATGATTTAGCTATCGTTGACGAAGAAGAAATAGACATATAAAAACTAGAAATAAAATTGAACATTTTGTTCAATCATTTCTAGTTTTTTTATTTACTTATTGGGCTATAAAAATTGATCTCTCCTGTTTTTCCATTATATATAGGTATATATACAAAACTAACTCCATAGTTATTGATTATTCTTATATACATTCTTGGAATAGTCTCAGGAGGCATGATTTTTATTACTATTTTTCCGTTTCTTTGATCTTCTTCATATATAATATCTCCTGGAATAACATTACCATCATTATCTAGCTTTGCTTCATATACAGATATTTGTTTTACTTTCTGATTAAGATCAATAATTATTGATTGATTAGTCTCTTCGTATTTTACAATTGTTCCATCATCCTTTGTATAATTATTATCATATCTAATACTAAAATTCTCAGTTGTATATTGTTCAAATATATTATCAAGAGTAGATTCTATTTTTTTATCTTTTCCACATAAAAAACTTCCACTACCATCATTATGTATTTTATAACATATATTACTGTCTACAAAAACAAATTCATATTTTTCATTTTCTGTTTCTATTATAAGAGGACTAGTATCATCTTTTAATACATCTATAGCAGAGTTAGTATTAAAATTAATACTATTTATCAAATTCTTAATATCACTCATGTCATCATCAAGTAGAATTATATTTTTATAATTAATGCCTTTTACATTTTCTAATAGGTTAGTATTTCTTGTACAACCTGTATTTATCAAAATAAGAATATATACAAAAAAGACATAGTATTTCTTCATATTATCACCTGTATTAAGTATAGCATAATTTAATTAGCCTATACAAAAAATATAGTTATTCATACTATAAAATGAGGAGGAAATAGTATGAATAACTATAGAGACTATTATAATTACAATAATAATAATTATAATCAGCCAAATTATAACCAAAGCAATGAAAAAATAACAAATTTATATGATGCATATCAAGGGTTTATTAGAGGTAATTTATTCCCTGATTTATATAATTCATATAGAGTTAGTAATCCAATAGATATTAAACCAAGTAATGAACAAGCTGAATTATTAACTAATATTGATGCATTAGAATTTGCATTGAACGATTTAAACTTATATCTTGATATGAATCCTAACGATAGTAAAATGATAGAATTATATAATTATTATTTAAAACAAAATAAAGAATTCTTAAGTGTTTATCAAAATAAATATGGCCCAATATTATTAGATAGTGATGCTTTAAAAGGTGGAAGATGGGATTGGATAAACTCACCATGGCCATGGGAGGGGAATAAGTAATGTGGAAATATGAAAAAAAACTAGCTTACCCTGTTAATATAAGAAAAAAGGACTTAAAAATGGCTAAGTTTTTGTTAGCTCAATATGGTGGTCCGGATTCAGAACTTAGTGCTGCCCTTCAATATATGAATCAAAGATACTCAATGCCTGATGATAAAGGAAAAGCTTTACTTACAGATATAGCTACTGAAGAACTTGGCCATGTGGAAATGATTGCAACAATGGTAACTCAGCTTACAAAGGATGCTAGTGTAGATGAAATGAAAAAGTATGGTTTAGGCGGTATATATACTATGCATGATAACGCTGTATTCCCTTCTAGCCCAACAGGTGAACCCTACACAACTGCTTATATATCAACAACTGGTGATTATATAGCTGATTTGGAAAGTAATATGGCTTCTGAACAAAGAGCAAGAGCTACTTATGAACACTTAATAGATTTAACGGATGATGTGGATTTAATTGCACCACTATTATTTTTAAGGCAAAGAGAAGTTATGCATTATCAAAGATTTAAAGAATTAAGAAATTATTATTTAGAAAAAAAGATTTAGTAAATAATTCTTTTTTTTTTTCAAAAATAGTGTATAATGAAATTATAATTAACTTACAAAAATAGACAACAAACGACAAATTACTAAATAATTTTAATTTAAATTAAAGAGGTATGAAGATGATAATAAAGAATTTTAAAAAACACGCAAGATTATTAAACCTTGTTTTATTAG
>JAEWBI010000060.1 GCA_023391185.1 Bacillota bacterium
AAAAGTTCCTAAAAATACGAGATTATATAGAGGTGGAAACCAGTATGTCTCAATATATGGATGGGATTTAAAAGAAAAAGGAGATAGAAATTTATGATAGATATAAAATTAATAAGAGAAAATAGAGATTTAGTAAAAGAGAATATTAAAAAGAAATTTCAAGAGAAAAAACTTCCAATTGTTGATGAAATTTATGAATTAGATATTAAATATCGTGATGCAAAACAAACAGCTGATAATTTAAGAGCAGAAAAGAATTCTAAAAGCGCTGAAATTGGTAATTTAATGCGTGAAGGTAAAAAAGAAGAAGCTGAACAAGTTAAAAAAGATGTTAGTGATTATGGTGACAAAATTGCTAAACTTGAAATAGAGGAAGAAAATCTACAAAAAGAGATAAAAGAGAAAATGATGATTATTCCAAATATTATAGCTGACTCAGTTCCAGTAGGAAAAGATGACAATGAAAATGTTGAAATAGAAAAATTTGGTGAACCAGTAGTTCCAAGTTTTGAAGTTCCATATCATGCTGATATAGTTGATAGACTAAATGGACTTGACAAAGATAGTGCTGGTAGAACAAGTGGTAATGGTTTTTACTATTTAATGGGAGATGTGGCTAGACTTCATTCTGCTATGCTTTCTTATGCTAGGGACTTTATGATCAATAAAAATTTTACTTATTGTGTTCCACCATTTATGATTAGAAGCGATGTAGTTACAGGCGTAATGAGCTTTGAGGAAATGGACGCTATGATGTATAAAATAGAAGGTGAAGACTTATATCTGATTGGTACAAGTGAACATTCTATGATAGGAAAATTTAAAGATCAAATAGTAAAAGAAACTGAACTTCCAGTATCCTTAACTTCATATTCTCCATGTTTTAGAAAAGAAGTTGGAGCTCATGGTATTGAAGAAAGAGGTATATATAGAGTACATCAATTTGAAAAACAAGAGATGGTTGTTTTATGTAAACCAGAAGATTCAATGGACTGGTATAACAAAATGTGGAGTTATACAGTTGAATTCTTTAGAAGTCTAGATGTACCAGTTAGAACTCTTGAATGTTGTAGTGGTGACCTTGCTGATCTTAAAGTAAAAAGTTGTGATATTGAAGCATGGAGTCCAAGACAAAAGAAATATTTTGAAGTAGGAAGCTGTAGTACATTAGGAGATGCTCAAGCAAGAAGACTTGGTATTCGTACTAAAGGTGAAGATGGAACATATTATGTCCACACTCTAAATAACACTGTACTAGCTACACCAAGAGGATTAATTGCCTTTTTAGAGAACAATGTTAATGAAGATGGTACTGTAAATATTCCAGTAGCACTTAGACCTTATATGGGTGGATGTGAAAAATTAATACCAAAAAAATAGATGCTTTACTGCATCTTTTTAATTATACAATTGACACTTATAAATATATATAATACAATTTATATAATGTTAATAATAGAAATAGGTGAAATAATGACAGATTTTACAACTAATTTAAGTGGCAACTTTGAAAATATTACAGAATTACCAGTAGATAATTTAGATTATGCTGTAGGCAGAGTATTATGCGAGAATGTAACTTTTTTAAATAATACTAATAGTTATATATTACGCGCAAGTGGTAAACCATTAACAGATTTAGAAATTGAGACGTTAAAAAGAGTAAGAAGTAGAAACCCAGAAAATTTCCCGGACTCTATTAAACTAATTTCTATTTTGCCATCGCTTAAAGAAAAGTCTTTATCAGTAAAAGATAGAAAAGAAACAATAAGTATTTTTAGTGAGGCAAAAAATAATTTTAGATCAAGTATGAATAAGAACTCTGTTGAGAAAGAAATAGATAAAATAAGTAAGAATGCTGAGGTTTTTGTTAATAATATAAAATTCGCAAGCATTGATGGTGGAATAAGTTATAATTATTTAGATTATGGTATTGCCAATCCTATGTCTTATGATAGAACAGTAAATGCATTATCATTTATTGTTTCTCTAGGTAAGGCTTATAATGTTAATGTATCATCAGCTAAAGTTATTGATTTAAAGAATTTAGCTCAAGCAGGTTTACTTTCAACAATTGGTGATTTATATGCACCAGAAAATATGTCTAATAATGCCAAAATAGGAAGTGAAGATTCAAAAAGAGAGTTAAGTAGATTTTACAATAAGATAATTGATAATCCTATTTTCTTGAAAAGATGTCCAAAGTTTGATTTTTCTATACTAGAAAAATATGATAGTCATTATGTTTCTGTATATTCTTATTTTATGCTTAAAGGAAAAGAGAATTTTAGTTCAATTGATGTACTAACTATTGATGCAATACTAAAGTGCAATGAAAATATAAATGGCAGTGGACCACTTGGAATAAGTTTAAAAACAACAGGTGAGGATGCTTCTAAAACTGACATTATGGCTCAGATAATAAAAATAGGTTTTTTATGGCAAGATAAGTTGATAGAGTTAAGAGAAAGTACTAAACATAATAGGCAAACAGTAAATACAATTAGTAATGTAGCTGACTTTTATCAAACACTAAAACAACTTGCAATGAATAATGAAATTGATAGAGATTTATTAGAACTTATGATTAGAACTAATCCACTTTATCAAACAAATGATGTTGTTGAACTATCAAATGGTATCTTAGCAACTGTGTTAAAGCAAAATAAGGATTTTCCTGAGCAACCAACAGTTGGTTACAAAAATAGTAGTGGAAATGTAGAAGCAGTTGATTTATCAAAAACAATGAATATAACAATAAAAAACGGCTTTGCAACTTATGAACTTGAGAATATAGTTTTAAAAAACAAAGCTAAAGAGGCTAGTAATAATATAGAAGAAACAAGCAAAAAAAGTATGTAATAAAAGTAGATGTATTATGCATCTATTTTTTCTCTAAATTTCCGACTTTTTCTACTGAATAAATGTAATTATAATAAGTATTTATTTTATTTTCTATATATCTTATAGCGACATTGTTCATAATAGGTTCAACATTAAAACACTTAAGAGTATAGTGAAACCAGTTAAATAAAAAAACATATAGTTTTTTCTATTTCTAATATGTTATAATATAAATAATAGGAGGTATATATATGAGAAAGGGTAAGGGAAAATTTGTTAAAGAGTTAAAAAGTTATTTTAAAGATTATCAGTTTAATAAACATCATTTTTATTATACTGTTTTAATACTTATTATTTTACTTCTTTCATTATTTTTATTCAATAATTATAATAAATGTACTGTTTATGAAGTAAGTAGTAATACTGATACTTTTGATGTGAAAAACGGAGTATTAATTTTAACTAAAGATGATAGTATTCTTAAAATATCAGATATAACATATGATGGAGATATATTATATGCGATGTATGTTGAAATGGAATTATATGTAGTTATTGATGATGAATATTATTTAATTAACTCATTCTCATCTACCTCAGATGAAGGGTTCAATTTGATTGACTATCTTGATAAAACTAAATTTGATATTACTGAAAATAATACTAATATAGATATTTTTAGTGGTAATATTAAAAAGCATATAGTGGATAATTTGTATTTAAAAATAAATATGACTTCAATAGATGGTGAAGTAGTAGAAGAAGAACTTAAACTAGATGTAGATGCATTATATCGAAATACTAAACTATTTTACTAATATATAAAGCAAAACTTTGTTGTTTTGTTTTTTTATGTTATAATTTTTATAGGTGATAGTATGAAGGATTTAGTTAGTGTTATAGTGTTAATTAATAATATTGAATCTTATATTAGTATCTGTTTGGAATCTATTCTAAAACAAACATATAAAAATTTAGAAATTTTACTTATATATAAGAAGACTGAGGATAACTCATTAAAAATATGCAACTATTATAAAGAGTTAGATAAAAGAATACAGATAATTACAGTTGGTGATAGTAGTAAAAGTAATCTTAAAAATGTTGGTATTAAACACGCTAAAGGTGATTATATTACAATAATTGATGGCGGAGATTTTGTCACTCCTAATTATGTTCATTATATGGTTGATTTAATAAAAAAAGAAAAAGCAGATATGGTTTGTACAGGGCGTTATTTAGCAAAATATAAACCATCAAAAATCAATAAATATGAAGTGTATAAAGGTAAAGAAATAATGCGTAATTATATGCATATGAAATTTAAAAGTCACTTCTATGCTAAACTTTATAAAAGAGAATTATTTAATGACTTAACTTATCCTAATGTAACATACTATGATGACTTTATGGTTACTTATAAGATATTTGCTAAAGCTAACAAATTAGTTAATAGTACAGCAGAAAATTATTGCCTTGTTCTTAATAAGGTTTATTTTAAAGATAAAATTAAAGATGATGATCGTATGAAGAAAATAGGTAGTTGTTTTGATATGTTAACATTTATGGAAGAAAAATACCCAGAGTTAGAAAATTACTGTAAAACAAAAATATGTTTCGAAGCTATTGATTTATTTAGAGATGTTAAAGATAGTGATTACCGTAAACAGTTATATAGTTATGTAAAATTATATCGAAGGTATGCTTTAAATGACGATAGAATTAGCTTAAAAAGCAAATCGTTATGTATGAGATCATTACTGGGATATTATTTTATGAAGTTTAGTTTCGATATAGAGGAATTATTAAAAAAGCCTATTGCATAGGCTTTTTTTTGCTTGTTTTTACATATCAACATACATAATATTCTAAAATACATTGACAGACATAGTATATTATAGTAATATGTATATCAAAGAGGTGAATTAAGTGGCACTAACTGCAGATATTATACGTGGTCATACTGAAACTATTATTCTATCATTACTAATGATTAATGATAGTTATGGTTATGAAATAAATAAAACTATTAAAGAGAAAACAGATAATGCATATGAACTTAAAGAAGCAACATTGTATTGTGCATTTAAAAGATTAGAAGAAAATGGATATATTGAATCTTATTGGGGTAGCCAGGACAAAGGTGCTAGAAGACGTTATTACAAAATAACAGAAGAAGGTAAAAAAAACTACTTGAGGAATAAAGAAGACTGGAAAGAGACAAAAAAAATTATTGATAAATTAATTTAAGGAGAATTTTATGGAAAAAGTTGAAAGTTATGTAAAAGAATTATTTAAAAATGCACCCAATACTAAAAAGACAAGAGAATTAAAAGAAGAATTACTATTAGACTTAAACGAAAAGTATAGTGATTTAATAAAAGATGGTAAAACAGAAACAGAGGCTTATAAGGAAGTTATCTCTGGGATAGGTGATATAGAAGAATTAATAAATTTTAATCAATACGATGATAATTCTGAAGGTCTAAGAAAGAAAAATGCATTAGTAGTTAGTATATGTGTTGGTTTATATATGCTATCATTTATAGTTGCTATCATACTAGATGAAATTTTAAATCTTGATGATGCTATAACTGGTATTTCATTTTTTGCGATTTGTGGTTTATCAACATGTATCTTAATTTATCATAATATGTCAAAGCCAAATTATGTTAAGAAGAATGATACAATGGTTGAAGAATTTAGGGAATGGAAAAATAATAAAAATAAAACTAGTGAGATAAAGAAGAGTGTTGTTGCAATTATGTGGTCAATGATAGTAATATTATATTTTATAATAAGTTTTACTACTTATGCATGGTATATAACATGGGTTTTATTTATAATAGGTGCTTTGGTTAATCAAATAATTAACTTAATATTTATGATAAAGGAGTAAAGTATGAATAAGAAAATAGCTTATATATTAATTATAATTTTCTTGCTTATAATATTATCATTGGTTTCTGTAATGAATTTTGCAATAAAAAATGGTGGATTATATTTTTATTCTGGTGGGTATAAAAGTATAGTTAAGGAAGAGATATATGCTTTAGAACAAATAGATAATATAGATTTAAAACTAAAATCTTCTGATGTTAAATTCTTTGTGTCGAAGAATAACGAATTAAGAATTATTCAGTATGGAAATAATGATTCGAAAGAGTTTGAAGAAAATAAAGATAGTAATTCAATACAAATTATTGATAATCCTATTAATTTTATGTTTTTCAACTTTGGAAATAATTCGAGATATGAAGTATATTTACCAAATAGTTACAAAGGCAATTTAATAGTAGAAACTGTGTCAGGCGAAATAACTCTAAATAATTTTAATTTAGAACTAAAAAAGATTGAAATACAATCAGTTAGTGGTGATATCGAATTAGACTCGATTTTTATAACAAAAGAATCAAAATTTAAAACTGTATCTGGAGAAATCAGTATTAATAAAGTTAATTCAGATGAAATAGTTTTAGATACAACATCAGGGGATATTGAAATAAATAATATTTCTTCAAGCGATTCTAATATAACTACAGTATCAGGAGAAATATCACTTAACTATGTATCCAATATGGTTAAGATAAAAACAACTAGTGGAGATGTAGAAATAAATGATTTGATGATCAGTAAAGATTCGAAAATATCGACTGTTTCTGGTGAAATAGGTATTAATATAAATAAGGAAAGTAACTGTATAATTAAAACTGATACACTAAGTGGTAGTGTGCATATTAGAAATAATAACTACCAAAATGGTGATTATGAATTAGATTTAAAAACAACATCTGGTAATATAGAGATAAAATAATATCTCTTTTTTTGTTATTATCCTTGCTAGACTTTTTTTCTTTTATATGTTATTATATAAGGACTTTTTATATAAAGGGGTGATTAATATGGCAAGAAAAATGCTCGTATCTGATTATGACGGTACACTAAAAAGTGATTTAAAAAATCTATTAATAAATATAGAGGCAGTAAAAAAATTTAGAAGTGAGGGTAATTTATTTACCATTTCAACTGGTAGAAGCTATGATTCCATTAAAAGTGAATGTGATAGATACAAGATTGAATATGACTTTATAAATTGTTTAGATGGCTCAGTTTTATATGACAAAAATAATAATTTAATATACGCTAATACTATACATAGACAAGATTTAATCGCATTAGCAATAACAATGCCAGGTGAAGATATTGTTTTATCAGCTGACTATTATGATATGCATGGATTAACTAGTTTTAATAAGTATGATATTAATAGTGAAGAAACAACTAACATAGTTTTAATTCATTTGAAGTTAAAGTTATTTAAATCTTTAAAAGAATATATTTCTGGTTTTAGTAATAGTTATCCTGATATAAAGTTTGAAAAATTTTATAATAATTATCTTATTAAAAATAATTTTAATAAGAGTATGGGATTACAAAAACTTGAATTATATTTAGATAATGAAATTGAACATAATAATATAATAACTGTAGGGGATAACATTAATGATTTAGAAATGTTAAGAGAATATAATGGTTATAAAATGCTTACTTCTTATCCATGTATGTATCGTAAAGGATTAAAAACAACGAGGGAAGTACATACATTAATAAAAAAGATAAATAGATTAAATTAAAAACAACAATAGAAATGAAGTGAACCCCAAATAGTTCACAACAAAAAAGACATCATAAAAGGAAGTAATTAATTTTACTCCCTATTTTTTTGACTTTAAACGATTTGTATTGTAAAATAATATCCAATCTTCAACAAGT